>DATHGT010000245.1:0-8810 GCA_035317605.1 Candidatus Acidiferrum sp.
CGACGAGCCGGCGGCGCCACACGAACGGCGTCCCGAGGAGGTACACGAGCGCGAAAGCCGGCAGCACGACGAACGCCGCCAGCATCTTCACGTTGAAGGCCAGCCCCACGAGCGCCACGGCGAGGAGCAGGAAGCGGCGGCTTCCGTCTTCCGCCGCCTTCAGCAGCGCCCACGCCGCGAACAGCAAGACCAGGACGAGACAGCTTTCGGTGTTGCTCGATCGGTCGACGGCGACGCTCACCGGCGTCAGGGCGAGAACGAGCGCGGCGAGCGACCCCGCGCCTTGGCCGAATCGCCGCCCGACCAGGTGATGGACGAGCCACACCGCGGCCACGCCTTCGAAGACCTGTGGCAGCAGCACGCTCCATCCGTGGAAGCCGAACAGCTTGACGCTCGCGACCTGGATCCACGCGGCCAGCGGCGGCTTGTCGACCGACACGAAGCCGGCCGGATCGAACGAGTGGTAGAGGAAGTTGCGCCAGCTCTGGCTCATGCTGCGCACGCCCGCGGTGTAGTACTCGTTGCCGAATCCGTTCTGGTCGAGACGCCAGATCCGCAGGCCGGCGGCGAGCAGGAGGATGGCGGGCAACGCGAGTCGTGAGAGCACGGCGATTGGACGCTCCTCTCGGTGCCGGCGTTGACGCCGACCCTCGCACGACGCCCCCCGCGCCCGCAAGAGGCATTGACACCCGCGACCCACGCGATACCATCCGGCAGCACTGTTTCGCCAACAGTTTTCGAGGAGCGCCACGGCTTCGCCGGGGCGCTCTGAGCGGTGGCAGTGCGAGGTGAGCCGCGCTCGGGCGGCGAGCCGAGACCTTCAGTGATCGAGGTCGGGGGTTGGGGGGCCCGTGGCTAGGCCCCCCATGTTCAGGAGGTCAAATGGATCGTCGTGGGTTTCTCAAGCGTTCCGGGACGGCGGCCGCGGTCGCGATGGCGGGACCGCTCGTGGTCACCTCGCGCGGCGCCGCGCAGACCGACCGTCTCGTGGTGGCCGTCGGCCAGTGGGGCATCGAGACGCCGCTTGCCTGGCGCGGCGTGCAGGCCGAGAAGCCGCTCTGGGACTGCGTCTACGACCCGCTGATCCTGCGCGACCCCAAGACGTGGGAGTACCGTCCGTGCCTGGCCACGGAATGGAAGCCTTCGAACGAGATGAAGACGTGGACCTTCAAGCTCCGCTCGGGCGTGAAGTTCCACGAGGGCTGGGGCAACGTCACCGCGGAAGACGTCAAGTTCACGGTCGAGCAGAGCTTCAAGCCCGACGCGCTCGGTGGCTCCGCCTACTTCTTCCGCAACCATCTCGACCGCATCGAGACGCCCGACAAGCTCACGGTGGTGATGCACTTCAAGAGCCGCCAGTGGATCGTGCCGTCGCTCTTCACTCAGTACGTCGGCTACCAGAACGTGCTCCCGAAGAAATACCTCGAGAGCGTGGGCGAGGAGAAGGCCTCGGCGCATCCCATCGGCACCGGTCCCTATCGGCACGTCGAGGGCAAGCAGGGCGACTTCCACCGCTTCGAGGCCGTGGCCAATCACTGGCGGAAGACGCCCGCGTTCAAGCAGCTCGTCATCCGCCGGATCCCCGAGGTGGCCACGCGCCTGGCCGGGCTGCGCTCGGGCGAGATCGACGTCACCCAGGTGTTCGGCGATTACCTGCTGCAGGCCCAGAAGGCGGGGCTGCGCATCCACGAGTCGCCCAACGCCGCCCAGTACTGGGTGATCCTCACGGGGCAGACCACGTCGAACCGCGAGGATTACTGCCCGCAGTGCCCGTGGGCCGGCGAGCCCGGCAACGCCAAGAGTCTGGAGAACGCCCGCAAGGTCCGCCTGGCCCTGAACCTCGCGGTCAACAAGCAGGCGATCTATAGCGGACTCTGGAAGGGCCGCGGGGGCGACACGCCGTACTCGTACTATTACTACCCGTTCCACAAGGGCTACAGCACGGACTGGAAGGTCCCGGCCCACGATCTGGAGCGCGCCAAGAAGCTGCTGGCGGAGGCGGGGCAGGCGGGAGGCTTCGAGGTCCGCGTCAACCCCTACGTGCAGCTCGTGGCCCAGGACGGCCCCGACGTGATGGAAGCGGTCGCGCTGGACTGGGAAAAGCTCGGGATCAAGGTCAAGCGCTTTCCCGAGGCGACCAGCAGCTTCGGCCCCAAGATGCGGCTGCGCAAGAGCAACAAGACGTTCTCGGTGTACGGGGGGCCGCCCTTCGACGAGCCCCTGGCCGCGTGGGAGCGGGTGCTCCACTCCAAGTCCGCGTTCAACCTGCTGCTCGACGGCGCCTTCGACGAGGACATCGACGCGGGCATGCGCGAGTTCGACGTCGAGCGGCGCACCAAGCTCGGCCGCGACCTCGGCCAGAAGCTCTACGACGGCTACTACGGCGTCATGCTCGGGATGAAATCGCTCACGTGGGCGGTGTCCAAGAAAGTCGGCGTCTGGCCCACCCTCGCCTACGTCCCCGCCGAGACCAACTACGAGCTGATCGCCCCGGCAGGCTAGTGCAGCGGTTCATCCTCGGGCGCCTCTTGCAGTCGATCGCGTCGATGCTGGTGGTGTCGGTGGTGGTCTTCGTGCTCGTCCGGCTGTCGGGCGATCCCATCCGCATCATGGCGCCGCCCGAAGCGTCCGAGGCCGACATCGCGATGATGCGCAACTACCTCGGCCTCGACCGGCCCTGGCCCGTGCAGTACTGGAACTTCCTCTCCCGCGCGCTCCAGGGCGACTTCGGCAAGTCCGTGCGCTTCCGGCGGCCGGCCATCGAGCTGATCGCCGAGCGCTACGGCGCGACGCTGGAGCTCGGAGGCCTCGCGGTGCTGATCGTGATCGCGGTCGCGCTGCCCGTCGGCGTGTACTCGGCGGTGCGACGCGGCACCACCCTCGACTACGTGGCCCGTGGCTTCGCGGCCCTCGGCCAAGCGGTGCCGCCGTTCTGGCTGGGCCTGCTGCTGGTGCTGCTCTTCGGCGTGCTGCTGCACCTCGTGCCGACGTCCGGCCGCGGCACTCCGCTGCACGTGATCCTGCCCGGGATCACGCTCGGCTGGTTCGCGGTGGCCGGCCTCATGCGGCTGACTCGGTCGTCGATGCTCGACGTGCTGGGCACCGAGTACGTCAAGCTCGCGCGCATCAAGGGGCTGCCCGAGCGCCAGGTGATCTGGAAGCACGCGTTCAAGAACGCCGCGCTGCCGGTGGTGACGTTCGGCGCGCTCCTGTTCGTGGCCCTGCTCAACGGGTCGATCATCGTGGAGACGGTGTTCAACTGGCCCGGCCTCGGCCTGCTCGTGATCGAGGCCGTGGACTCGCGCGACTACCCGATCGTGCAGGGCGTGGTGCTGTGCCTGTCCGCGATGTACATCGGCATGAACCTGCTCGTCGACGTCCTCTACGCGTACCTCAACCCGCGCATTCGCTACTCCCAGTGATCCATTCCCAGTGATCATGCGTGCCTGTCGAACCGCCACCATCGCTGGCGCCGCGCGCGCCAGGAGGGACCGATGACCCATCTCATCTCGCGTGTGCTCGTGCTGCTCTGCCTGCTGCTCGGCGTCGCCGCCCCGGCGCTGGCCGCGCCCGAAGGCACCATGACGTGGGGCCTGCACATCACGCTGGCCTCGCGCTGGCTCGACCCCGCCGAGACCGAGGGCATCATCACCCCGTTCATGGTGCTCTACGCGCTCCACGACGCGCTCGTCAAGCCGATGCCGGCGGGGCTCAACACCCCGAGCCTGGCCGAGTCGTTCACGGTCTCGAAGGACGGTCTCACCTACGAGTTCGTGATCCGCAAGGGCGTCAAGTTCCACAACGGCGAGCCGGTGACGGGCACGGACGTCAAGTTCTCGTTCGACCGGTACAAGGGCTCGGGGGCCAAGCTGCTCAAGGAGCGCGTGCGCGAGGTGCAGGTGGTCGATCCCGGCCGCGTGCGCTTCCACCTCAAGGAACCCTGGCCTGACTTCATGACCTTCTACGGCACCTCGGCCACGGGCGCCGGCTGGATCGTGCCGAAGGCTTATGTGGAGAAGGTCGGCGACGACGGCTTCAAGCGCGCGCCCATCGGGGCGGGGCCGTACAAGTTCGTGAGCTTCAATCCCGGCATCGAGCTGGTGATGGAGGCGTGGGACGGCTACTGGCGCAAGGTCCCCAACATCAAGCGGCTCGTCTACCGGAGCCTGCCCGAGGAGACCACGCGGGCGGCCGCGCTCAAGAAGCGCGAGGTGGACATCGCCTATCTGCTGAGCGGGCCGGTGGCCGAGGACATCCGGGTCACGCCCGGATTCAAGCTGGTGGCCCCCAAGGAATCGCCGGCCGTGTTCTGGCTCGATCTCCCGGATCAGTGGGACCCGAAGTCGCCGTGGCACGATCGGCGCGTGCGCCAAGCCGTGAGCCACGCCATCGACCGCGACGCGCTCAACCAGGCCGAGACGCTCGGGTTCTCGAAGCCGACGGGCTCGCTGATTCCGCGCGCGCTGGAGTTTTCCAAGATCTTCGAGCCGGATCCGTTCGATGCCCGCAAGGCCAAGCAGCTGCTGGCCGAGGCCGGCTTTCCCAACGGCTTCGACGCCGGCGATTTCTACCCCTGGCCCCCGTATTTTTCGATGGGTGAGGCGCTGGCCGGCTACCTCCAGAACGTGGGGATCAAGACCAGGATCAAGACCATGGAACGGGCCGCGATGACGGCGGCGTGGCGCGAGAAGAAGCTCAAGAACGTGATCATCGGCATCACTGGCGCCGGCGGCAACGCGGCCACCCGGCTCGAGGCCTACGTCAGCAAGAGCGGCATCTACACCGCCGGGGTCAGCCCCGACGTCGAGGACCTGTTCCAGCGCCAGGCGCGCGAGACCGACGTGAAGAAGCGCGAGGCGATGCTCCACCAGATCCAGACCCTGCTCCACGAGCGCCTGACCCACGTGCCGATCTACGAGCTGGCCTTCATCTGGGGCGTGGGGCCGCGCGTCGAGGAGCCGGGCGTGAACCTGATCCGCAGCTTCGCCTACTCCGGACCCCTCGAAGACGTGAAGCTCAAGAAGCCGTGAGCACGGTCACCGCTGACGCCAGGGAGACCACGGCGGCCGCGCCGCGCGCGGGGGAGCGGCGCTGGCCACCGATGGTTCCTCTGGTCATCGTGGTCGTGCTGTTGCTGTGCGCGATCCTGGCCCCGGTCCTGAGCCCGCACTCGCCGCTCGAGGGATCGCTCGGCGAGCGGCTGGCGCCGCCGATGGGGATGGAGGGCGCCAAGCCCGGACACTTCCTCGGCACCGACCGGCACGGGCGCGACACGCTGAGCCGGCTCATCCACGGCGCGCGCATCTCGCTCTCGGTGTCGGTGGTGGGCATCGTGCTCACCGGCACGCTCGGCAGCTTCGTCGGCCTCCTCGCCGGCTTCCTCGGCGGCTGGACCGACACGCTGCTGATGCGGCTCGTGGACGTCTCGCTCTCGCTGCCGGGCATCCTGATCGCGGTGCTGCTGTCGGTGGTGTTCGAGCCGTCGTTCGGCAACGTGATCATCGTGGTGGTCTTTCTCTTGTGGCCGAGCTACGCGCGCCTGGTCCGCGGCGAGACGCTCGCCCTCAAGCACCAGGAGTTCGTGTCGCTGGCCCGCGTCGCCGGCTGCTCGAACCTCACGATCATGTTCCGCCACATCGTGCCGAACCTGGTCCCGTCGATTCTGGTGCTCGCGACGCTGCACGTCGGGTACATCATCGTGCTGGAGGCGGCGCTCTCGTTCCTCGGTGTCGGGCTGCCGCCGCCGACGCCGTCGTGGGGCGTGATGGTCGCCGACGGCCGCGGCCTCATCGAGCAGGCCTGGTGGATCTCGATCCTCCCCGGCATCGCGATCCTGGTCACCGTCCTCTCGCTGAACATCCTCGGCGATTGGGTGCGCGACCGCCTCGATCCCAAACTTCGGCAGGTCTAGCGCCGATGGCCGATTCGCTCCTCGAAGTTCGAGATCTGCGGACGTATTTCTATACGCGGCGCGGGATCGTCAAGGCGGTGGATGGGGCGAGTTTCTCCGTGCGGCGCGGTGAAACATTGGGGATCGTGGGGGAGTCGGGGTCGGGGAAGTCGATGACGTGTTTGTCGGTGCTGCGGTTGGTGCCGGAGCCGGGCGGGCGCATCGTTGGGGGCGAGATCGTCTTCGACGGGGAGGACCTGCTGGCCAAGAGTCGCGACGAGATGCGGGCGCTGCGCGGCTCGCAGATCGCGATGATCCTTCAGGACCCGATGGCGTCGCTGAACCCCGCCCTCACGGTGGGCGAGCAGATCGCCGAGACGCTGAGACTCCACCGCGGGTTGAGGGGACGCGATCTCGATCAACGCATTCTCGAGTTGCTGCGTCAGGTGCGCATCAGCGACCCGGAGCGGCGCGTGCATGCCTACCCGCACCAGATGAGCGGCGGCATTCGCCAGCGCGTGGCCGGGGCCATCGCGATCTCGTGCCGGCCGAGCCTGCTGATCGCCGACGAGCCCACGACCTCGCTCGACGTGACGATCCAGGCGCAGTATCTGCGGCTGCTGAAAGACATCCAGCGCGAGACCAGCCTGGCGATGGTGTTCGTCACTCACGACCTCGGCATCGTGGCCAAGCTGTGCGACCGGGTGGCCGTGATGTACGCGGGCCGCATCGTGGAGACGGGCACCACGCGCGAGATCTTCAACCGGCCGCGGCACCCGTACACGATCGGGCTCCTGAGCTGCTTGCCCACGCTCACGCGCGGGCGGACGCCGCTGACCGCGATCGAAGGGCAGCCGCCCGACCTCGCGCAGGTGCCACCGGGCTGCAGCTTCGCCCCGCGCTGTCCCCTGGCCGAAGCACGCTGCCGGGAGACGCTGCCGCCGCTGGAGGCGGTCGACCCCGGTGAGTCCGCGCGGAGCGAACCCGGGCATCTCGTCGCGTGCCTGCGCACGGCCGAAACCGCGCCGGCGGACGGCCGGCGCCGGATCTTCGGCGCGGCCGCGCCGCCGGTCGAGCGCGCGACCACGACGGCAGGCCGCTCGGAAGTCGGCGTGGGTGGTTCAGGAACCGCCGTGGGTTCGGAAACCGCCGCGGGCGGCTCGGAAGCCGCCGTGGGCGACGTCGTGCTCGAGGGCCGCGCGGTGACCAAGCACTTTCCGCTCACGCGCGGCGCGATCTTCAGCCGCACGGTCGGCACCGTGAAGGCCGTGGACGGCGTCGATTTCGTCCTCCGGCGCGGCGAGACCCTCGGACTGGTGGGCGAGAGCGGCTGCGGCAAGACCACGACCGCGCGGCTCGTGCTCTCGCTCGAGCGACCGACCAGCGGCGGCATCTTCTTCCGGGGCCGTGACATCCACGCGCTGTCCGGTCCCGAGCGGCGCGAGTATCGGCGCGCGGTCCAGGCGGTGTTCCAGGATCCATACAGTTCTCTGAACCCCCGGTTGACGATCCGCACGACGGTGGGGGAGCCGCTCGTGCAGACGCGGTCCGGGCTGTCGAAGGCCGAGGTGAACGAGCGCATCGCCGAGTCGCTGGTGCGCGTCGGCCTCCGGCCGCGCATCGTCGACGACTATCCGCACGAGCTGTCGGGCGGCCAGCGGCAGCGGGTGGCGGTGGCCCGAGCGCTGACCACCAGCCCGGACTGCATCCTGCTCGACGAGGCGGTGTCCGCGCTCGACGTCTCCATCCGCGCCCAGGTCATGAACCTGCTGCGCGACATCCAGGATCGGCTCGGGGTCAGCTATCTGTTCATCGCCCACGACCTCGCGGTGGTGAAGTACGTCAGCACCCGGATCGGCGTGATGTACCTCGGCAAGCTCGTGGAGACGGCGGCCAGCGACGAGCTGTACGCGCACCCGCTGCATCCGTACACGCAGGTGCTCCTGAGCAACGCGCTGCCCTCCCACCCGGACGACACTCGCGAGGAGGTCATCCTCCGGGGCGAGGTGCCGAGCGCCATCAACCCTCCGGCCGGGTGCCGCTTCCATCCGCGCTGTCCGCACGCGCTGCCCGTGTGCGCCGAGGTCGAGCCCCCGCTGCGCGCGGAGGCGGCCGGGCACGAGGTAGCCTGTCACCTCTATCACCGCTGAAGGACGCGAAAGGAGAGCGATCGTGAAAGCACTGGTGCTCGCATCGTTGGTCGGTATCGCGCTGTGCCTTGGGCCACTTTCGGTGAGCGCGCAGGACGTGGCGCTCCAGGTCAACGCCGATGCGATCAAGGTCAATCTGGAGAAGCAGGTCGGCAAGCGCGTACGGCTGCGGCTGATCTCGGGCCAGGACGTCGAGGGCACCGTGGTCGCCGTCGGCACGGCCGGGGTCCACGTCGCGAAGCTGGCCGGCATGGACTTCTACGACGCCGTCGTCCGCCTCGATCAGATCGCCGCGGTCGTCATCAAGGTCCGCTGAACGCGAAGCGAGCGCCGGAGGAACCCGGCGCTCGCTCCACGCCTGGCCGATCACCCGCGGCTCAGCGCCGGGCGATCTGCTGCTCCCAGCCCCGGATCTCCTCCGCCGACGGGGTGCGGTTGAAGAACGCCTGGTAGAGATCGGTGATCGCCTCCCGGTCGTTCTTGCTCTTGCCCGCGTACTCGGGCGACTTCAGGAACGCCTCGACGGCGCCCCGCACGTCGCCGCTCTGGAGCAGGTGCTGGCTCCAGAACGTTCGTTCCTCGTTGCTCGGCTCCCGGTCGAAGAAGCCGCGGTAGAGCTGCGTCACCAGGACGCGGGCCGCCTGCTCGTTGTTGCGGTACCCCGCCGCGCGGTCCTTGAACTCCTTCGACTCCACGAACTGCGGCACGATCGGCAGGATACGCACGCCCACCGCCGCGGGATCCGCGGCCGTGGCGACCGACGCCGCGGC
>DATHGT010000246.1:0-24424 GCA_035317605.1 Candidatus Acidiferrum sp.
CGACGCCGTTCGAAAGGGCGGCGTGGCCCGGCTCGCGCTGCCCATGAACCACCCGACGTTGCCGCGCAACGCCAAGCAGCTCAAGGAGCTGGGCGTGGGCTACTGCAACTGCGCCCCGGCGCCCGAGGTGCGGATCCTCAAATCGATGCAGGCGCAGGTCGCGGAGGCTCGCGGATAATGAACATGGGGGGCCTAGCCACGGGCCCCCCAAATCCCCCCACCATTACCCCGCTGGTAATGGCGTCGCCGGCGAGCCGGTTCGAGGATGAACGCAGGAGGAACCACCTTGGAACCGATCGCCATCGTGTTCGCCGGAACGTTCGCCGCCAGTCTCGAGAAGCGAGTGCGCGCGCACCTCGCCCAGACCTGCGACGTCGAGGTCGCCGACGAGTCCGCGGTGGCCGCGCTCATTCGGGACGTCGACGTGCTGGTCACCATGGCCTTCACCCGCGAGATGGGCGAGGCGGCCAAGCAATTGAAGCTCGTCCAGGTGCCGGGCGCCGGTATCGACCGGATCGACCGCTCGGCGCTGCCGCCGGGGGCCGCGCTCGCCAACGTCTACGGTCACGAGATCGGAATCGCCGAGTACGTGCTGGGCGCGATGCTGACCCTCACGCGCGAGTTCACGCGCCTCGACGCCGCGCTGAAGCGCGGCGTGTGGGAGAGCCAGTGGGCGGTGGGGACCGCGCGGCCCGCACCGTGGCCCGAGCTGGCGGGACGGACCCTCGGCATCGTGGGCCACGGCCGCATCGGCCAGGCCCTGGCGCGACGGGCGCGCGCGTTCGACATGAACGTGCTGGCGATTCGCCGTGACGTCACGCAATCCGATCCGCACGCGATCGTCCGCGGGCCCGACGCGCTCCCCGAGGTGCTCGCGCGCGCCGACTATCTCGCGATCACGGCCTCGCTCAACGCCGAGACGCGCGGGCTGATCGGTGAGCGCGAGCTGGCCCTCATGAAGCCGACCGCGATGCTCGTCAACGTCTCGCGCGCGGAGATCGTCGACGAGGACGCGCTCTACCGGGCGCTCGCCGCGCGCACGATCGCTGCCGCCGCCCTCGACGTCTGGTATCGCTACCCGTCGGCTCCCGGCCCCACGCCGCCCGCGCGGCGGCCGTTCCACGAGCTGCCGAACGTGCTGATGACGCCGCACGTGTCCGGCTGGACCGACGGGATGATGGAGGCGCGGGCGCGGACGATCGCCGAGAACGTCGAGCGCGTGGCCCGCGGCGAGCCGCCCCTGAACGCGATCTCGGGCTAGCGGGTGCGCCTCCCCTTCTTCTACGGCTGGCTCATCGTGGCGATCGCGTTCGTCACGATGGGCGTGGGCGTCAACGCGCGCACGTCGTTCTCGCTGCTGTTCCCGCCGATCCTCGCCGAGTTCGGGTGGGACCGCGGGCTCACCGCCGGCGCGTTCTCGTTCGGCTTTCTCGTCTCGGCCGTGCTCAGTCCCTCGCTCGGCCGGTTGATGGATCGACGCGGCCCGCGCGTGGTCATCGAGCTGGGGGTGGTCCTCGTGGCCGCCGGGTTGATGCTGGCCCCGCTCGTGCGGGCGCCGTGGCATCTCTACGCCACCCTCGGGGTGCTGGTGGGCGGCGGCAGCGTCTGCATGAGCTACACGGGCCAGGCGCTCTACCTGCCGAACTGGTTCGTGCGCCGCCGCGGCCTGGCCATGAGCATCGCGTTCTCCGGCGTCGGTGCGGGCTCGATCATCCTGATGCCGTGGCTTCAGGTCCTCATCGAGCACGGCGGCTGGCGGACCGCCTGCTTCACGCTCGGCGTGATCTGCGTGGTCTTGCTGGCTCCGCTCAATCTCCTCGTGAGAGCGCGGCCGGCCGACCTCGGCCTCGAACCCGACGGTGACCGCGCCGCTCACGCCGCCGCGGGCACGCGCAAGTCGAACGTGGTCGACGCCGCGTGGGTCGCCGTCGACTGGACCCTCGCCCGAGCGGTGCGAACGTCGCGCTTCTGGTGGATCGCCTTCGGCTATCTCTGCGGTCTCTACTCCTGGTACGCGGTGCAGGTCCACCAGACCAAGTACCTGGTGGAGATCGGCTTCAGCGCGAGCGTCGCGGCGTGGGCGCTGGGTCTGGTCAGCCTCGTCGCCATTCCCGGCCAGATCTCGCTCGGCCACCTCTCCGATCGCATCGGCCGCGAATGGGTATGGACCGTGGGCAGCCTCGGGTTCCTGCTCTGCTACGCGGCGCTCCTGCTCCTGCGCGATCATCCGACACCGGCGCTGCTCTACCTGATGGTCCTCTCCCAAGGCCTGCTGGGCTATGGCTTGGTCTCGGTCCTCGGCGCCATCCCCGCCGAGATCTTCGAAGGCAAGCACTACGGCTCGATCTTCGGCACCCTGATGCTCGCCTCCATCGCCGGCGGCGCCGTCGGCCCGTGGGTCACCGGCGTGATCCACGACGCCACCGGCGACTACACGCTCGCGTGGTGGAGCGCGATCGCCAGCAGCGCGATCTCCATCGTCGCCATCTGGCTGGCCGCCCCGCGCCAGATCCGCGCCGTCGCCGGCTCCGCCCACCGGATCGCGCGCTGAGAGCGCCGCCGCGCGCGAGACGAGTCGCGCGGCGGCCGCCCCTGAAGCCTACTGCTGCAACAGCACCGCCGAGCGCTGGAGCGAGAAGGAGGCGTCGACTCCGGTCAGCTGTACCGTGAGCGCAATCTCGGCCGTGGTGGCCGGAAGAACGAGGTTGCCGGTCCTGAGCCTCACTCCCGTCGCGACCCCCGTGTTAGGGCCCAGGATCGTCAGATCGGAGCCAGCAATGTCGACGTTGTTGGTGACGTCGCGCAGCCGGAACGTGACCGAGGCGCTCGCGTCGCCGTTGGCGAGCGCTCCCACGACTTCGAAGAAGATCTCGGAGGGAGCCGGATCGTACCGGTTCGGCTCCCACAGAAACCGTGACTTCTCACCCTGCCCCGAGTTGGCGAAGCCTGGAAGCACGGAGACGAGGCTGATCTCCGTGAGCACCTTCGTCACCCCGGCGGCCGGGGCCGCGCCCGGCCAGTCGACCGCGTTCTCGTGCGGCTTGCACGAGCTGTTGGGCCCCACGATCTTGACCTCGCCGCTGCTCTTGTTGACGCAGGAATGAATCAGCGCCGCGTTACCGCCGTGCGCCGCCACCTCCGGCGTCGCCCAGGCGAGTGAAAGAACGAGCGCGGATACGAGAAGAATCGCTGCCGTCGTCGACCGTCTCATTGGGATTCCTCCTTGCTTTGGGCTGATGATCAGCTTCATCATCGCGTTCATATCACGAATGCGGCCACGACTTCGTCCATCAGACGGCGTGCTATCCTCCCCGCGGCGCCGCCGAGCCAGAGAGAGGTGATGAGCGGTGAGCGACACCGACGTTCCTCCCGCGACGAAGGAGGGCGTTCTCCGTGAACAGCTCGCGGCCTGGCGCGCGCAGGGACTGATCAGCGCCGCCCAGCACGATCAGCTCCTGGCCAGCGTGATCGCGCCGGCGGCGTCCCAGCGCGCCGTCGGTCACGAGCGCAAGCTCGGCCGCGGCGTCACGATCTTGATCAACCTGGGCGCGATCGTGCTGGGCGCCGGCCTCCTCACCTTCTTCGCCTCCAACTGGATCGAGTTCGAGCGCGCCGCCAAGATCGCGAGCCTCTTCGCGCTGACCCTCTTCTTCTACGCGGCGGGCTTCGAGCTGACCCAGCCCGGCCGCCTCAGCTTCCCCAAGCTCGGGACGGCCCTCATCTTCCTGGGCTGCGTGATGTTCGGCGTGGACATCGTGCTGCTGGCCTTGATCTACGACCTCACGGCCGAGCACGCCTGGTCGCTCTTGATGAACTGGGTGGTGTGGCTCGCGGTCGCGTACCTCGTGCGATCGCGCCTCGTGCTGGCCCTGGGACTCATCGGTGTCGTCGTCTGGTTCGGCGCCGAGGTCGGCTACTGCTGGGGCGGGTACTGGCTCTACCTGGGCCGGCCGTACCACTTCATCGGTCTCGCCGCCTGCTTGCTGGCCGTGGCCGGCGCCCACGCGTGGCGCGGCCAGCGCGCCTTCGCCACTTCGTGGGCTCTGGTGGGATTGCTGGTCCTCTATCTCTCGACGCTGATGCTCTCGATCTTCGACCTCCAGACGAACCTGAAATTGGACCCGGCGGCCCCGCCGGTGCTCGTGCGCCTCCTGCTCTACGGACCGTTCGTCTTCGCGGCGGCTGGGCTCGCCATCGTCCACTTCGGCTGGCGGCGCTCGCGGCTGACCGATCGCCCTGTCCTGGTCGTATTCGCCCTGATGATCGTGATGATGCTGGCCGCCGGGATCGCCTCCACCCCCGACTCGCGCGAGCTGTGGTTCATCCTCGTGCTGACCCTGCTCACCTCGGCCGGCATCTACCTGGGCATCGCCTGGGAGAGCGCGGTCCTGCTCAACACCAGCCTCGTGTTCTTCGCCATCAACCTCTACACGCGCTTCTACGAATACTTCTGGGACGCCATGCCCAAGTCGCTCTTCTTCATCGTCGGCGGCGCCGCGCTGATCCTCGGCGGCATCTGGGTGGAACGGTTCCGGCGACGCCTCGTCCGGCAGTTCGGGGCCAGCCCGGCGTGACCCCCTCTCGCCGCGCGCTGATGTACCTGATCATTGCCGTCCAGCTGGCGATCATGGCCTTCATCGTCGCCTCGCAAGAGATGAACATCGCGCTCGACTCCGGGACGGGCGTCGAGGTCGAGCTGGCCGGCGCTCGCGCCTCGAAGGACCCGTTCCGCGGCGCGCACGTCTCCGGCCACTCCGCGCTCGACCTCGACGGCCGGGCGGCGGCGGTGCCGGCGCGTCCCCTGCACCCGGGCGAGCACGTGCTGGTCTTCTTCTCCGTCGAAGAGGGCCGGCGTCCGAGGATCAGCCGCGTGGAGCGGCGACGCCGCGGCGGTGACCCATTGTTCAGTCGCGAGAGCTTCAGCATCCCCGGCCGCGTCCGCGGCGCCGACGGCGAGCGCTGGTCGGTCCGCAGCGGCGGGCTGATCGCGCGGGTGGGCCAGCACAACGAGCCGGTCGAGCTCGAGCTGCCGGCATCGATTCCGGTGGCCAACTCCTCGCTTCAGTCGCTCACCGGGACCGGCGTGGTCCGCGCCAGCCTGCGCCACGGGTTCCTGGGCCATCGCTATCTGACCGACGTCCGTCTGGTGGGCCGGGGGTGGGCACAGGACTCCGGCTTCGCGTACGACGCGGCGCGGGAGCGTCTCGTCGTTCTCGCGCCGCGCGCTCCCGTCGAAACGTCGTCGTCGAACGACCCGTCACTGACCAGCGACGTCTTTCTCTTCGATGGCCTGGGACAGCAAGTGGGATCGGTCCCGGTCTCGGGTCGCCTGATCGACGGCGTCGTCGATCAGGCCGACGGATCGCTGCTGGCGCTCGTCTCCGATCAGGCGTGGGGGACGGACGGGACGTCCCTGACCCGGATCGGCGCGGATGGTCGAGTGTTGAAGCGTGGGCCGCCGGTCGACCTCAGTCGCGCCATCGGCTTCGATCCGGCCACCGGCGGTGTCTGGATGCTGACCCAAAGACAAGCCGCGCCGTACTCGATCGAGCGGCTGACCCTCGACGGCCCCCGAGGACCTCGGCTCGGGCCATTCGAATCGGTGCCGCGACCGGTGCTCTCTCGTGACGGCGAGGTCTGGGTCGTGGAGACGGCGCGTCATCGCGTGACGCGTCTGGACCTGGCCAGCGGCCGCGCGCTGCAGGAGTATCGCGACCTGAACGGCCCCTTGACCATCGCGGTGGAGGCGGGATCGCTGTTCGCGATCGAAGCGGAGCGCACCCAGCTCAGCAAGCTCGCGACCGACGGCCGTATCGTCTGGCGGGTTCCGCGCTTCCACAACCTGTCCTGGATCATCCCCGAGCCAGGCACGGGCGGCGCGTGGGTGGGCGCGGGCGGATTCGAGGCGCAGGAGCGCGGCGTCTATCGCGTCGCCGCGGACGGCACCGTCACCAGGACGCCGGCGACCGTGTCCGTGGGACAGAGCTTCACGAGCCGGAGCAACGCGCGTCTCGGCACCACCGCCGTCCGCGACAGCCGTCACGGCCGCCTCTACGTCCAGGAGCCGCAAGCGATCGTCATCCTCGGCGCCGATGGCGCGCTGCTCAAGCGCGTGGACAGCTTCCGACTGGCGACCGCTCAGCCGATCCGCCGCTGACGCCGGATCGTCGCCTCTGAGTTCGTGATGTAATCGGGGGCGCCGATGCTCGAAGTGCGAGGCCTCCGGAAGGAGTTCCAGCCGCTGTCCGGGCCGCCGGTGGCGGCGCTGGGCGACGTGAGCTTTCGGGTCGAGGCCGGACAGTTCGTGTCGGTCGTCGGGCCGTCGGGCTGCGGCAAGTCGACGCTGTTGCAGTGTCTCGCGGGATTGTTGCGGCCGACCGCCGGACAGGTGCTCTTCGAAGGCCGCGAGGTCACGGGACCGCCGGAAGGCCTGATCCTGGTGTTCCAGGAATACAACCGCTCGTTGATGGCGTGGCGCACGGTGCTGGGCAACGTGCGCTTCGCGCTGGAGGGCCGCGGCGCGTCGCGGAGCGCGATGGACGCCGAGGCGCGACGCTACCTCGAGCTGGTCGGGCTCGGGGGCTTCGAGCGCCATCGTCCCTGGGAGCTCTCGGGCGGCATGCAGCAGCGCGTGGCCATCGCGCGCGCGCTGGCCCGCCAGCCCAACGTGCTGCTGATGGACGAGCCCTTCGGCTCCCTCGACGCGCTCACCCGCATCGAGCTGGAGGACACGCTGCTCGGGCTGTGGCGGACGCTCCGCACCACGATCCTGTTCGTCACCCACGACATCGAGGAGGCCGTGTATCTTTCGGACCGCGTCCACGTGCTCTCGCGGCGGCCGGCCCTGGTCATCGAGGACGTCGAGGTGACGCTGGAGCGCCCGCGGCATCAGCTCACCACCCGCGAGGACCCGCGCTTCATCAAGCACCGTCATCGGATCTTCGAGCTGATCTCGCGCGAGATGACCTGATGCGGAAGCTCCCCTGGCTCGGGCTGCTCGTGGTCGTCGTGTGTCTGGCCGCGTGGGAGGCCGCCGCGCGGTCCCGTCCCGATCTGGCCGTGCACTTCCCCCCCGCTTCCGCGGTTCTCCGCGCGCTGGGGGGAATCGTCTGGAGCGGTGACCTCCTCGCTCACGCGCTGGCGAGCCTTCGGCGCTTCGCCGAAGGCTACGTGCTGGCCTCCGTGCTCGCGGTAGGCGCCGGGCTCGTGCTCGGTCTCTCGCGACGGCTCCACACACTCGTCGAGCCGCTCATCGAGCTGCTGCGCCCGATGCCGTCGGTGGCGATCATCCCGGTGGCCATCCTCTTCCTCGGCATCGGCGATCAGATGAAGATCGCGGTGACGGTCTACGCGTGCTCGTGGCCGATCCTGCTCAACACCATCGACGGCGTGCGCTCGGTCGACCGCGTGCTGGTGGCGACCGCGGCGACGTTCCGGCTCTCCCCCTGGCAGCGGTTCTGGAAGGTGATGCTGCCGGCCGCCTCGCCCCAGATCGTCACGGGACTCCGCGTGTCGCTCGCCATCGCGCTGGTGCTGGTCACGACGTCGGAGATGGTCGTCTCGAACGACGGCCTCGGCTACTACGTCCTCGATCTCCAGCGCTCGTTCCAGATGGCCGAGATGTACGCGGCGGTGGTCGCCCTCGGCCTGATCGGCTACGGCCTCAACCGGCTGTTCGTCGTCCTCGACGGCCGGGTCATGGGCTGGTATCACGGGGCCACCCGCAGGGAGGAGATCCCCTGAGCGGGTTCGCCTTCCTGGCGTTCCTCGCGCTCCTGTGGGAGCTGGCCGGGCGCGGCGGCTGGATCCACCGGATCTTCTTTCCGCCCCTGTCGAAGATCCTCGCCGCCTTCTGGGCCGGACTGATCTCCGGCGAGATTCCGGGCCACGTCGGAGTGAGCCTGTGGCGTGGCGCGCTCGGCTACGCGCTGGCCGGCGTGGCGGCCATCACCCTGGGCGTGCTCATGGGCTACTGGCGTCGCGTCCACGAGGCCGGCGAGATCCTGGTGGAGTTCCTGCGTGCCGTGCCCGCGCCCGCCATCGTTCCGGTGGCCATCGTGCTCCTGGGCATCGGCGACGGCATGAAGGTGTTCGTGATCTTCCTGGCCTGCTCGTTCCCCATCCTGATCAACACCGTCGACGGCGTGCGCGGGGTCGATCCGGTGCTGATCCGCACCGCGCGCACGTTCGGCTGTTCCGGCCCGACGATCCTCGCGAAGGTGGTGCTGCCGGCGGCGGCGCCGTTCATCGCCACCGGGCTCCGCATCGCGCTGGCCATCGCGCTGATCCTGGTGGTCATCTCGGAGATGGTGGGCGCGACCTCGGGCATCGGCTACTACATCCTCGAATCGCAGCGCACCTTCAAGGTCCCGCGCATGTACGCGGGGATGCTCGTGCTGGCCCTGCTCGGCTTCGCGCTGAACCGCTGCTTCCTCTTCGCGGACGCCCGCCTCCTGGCCTGGCACCGCGAGCGCTCCCGCGGCTAGCGGAGGATCAGGCCGGCATGTATTTCGACATCAGCTCGCGCGGCGGGAACTTCTTCTCGACCATCTTGTAGCGCACGGCCGCGTCGAGCAGCGGCTCGATGTCCGACTCGATCAGCTTCTTCTCGAAGGCGGGCAGCACGATGTCGCGGACCAGCTCGGGCTTGAGCCCCGTGTGCTTGGCGATGACGGCCTTGGCCTCCTCGGGGTTGGCGTTGTGAGCGTCGATGCCGCGGTTGATGGCGGCCACGAAGCTCTTCACGGTCGCCTGGTTCTTCTCGATCCAGGCCTCGCTCCCGAAGTAGGACGCGATGAGCAGCCGCGGGGCCAGCTCGCCCAGGGGCTGGCCGAGGAGTCGCGCCTGCTTGTGCACTCGCACGGGCACGGTCACGAAGGGCTCCACGGCCAGGCAGGCGTCGATCTGCTTGGCCACCAGCGCCGCCGCCATCGAGGGCATCGGCATCTCCACCCACTTGAGCTTGCTCGAATCCCCGCCGTGCTTGTCCACCCAGGCCATGGCGGTGGCTTGCGTGATGTTGCCCAGCGTGTTGATGCCCATGACCTTGCCCTCGAGATCCTTGCCGGTCTTGATGGGCGAGTCCACGCCGACCATGAGCCCGGAGAAATCGTGGGTCCCGCGCTTGACGATGGCGCCGTTGGCGACGAAGCGGAAGTCGAAGCCCTGGAGATGTCCCTGGCACATCGACACCACGTTCGTCCATCCGATGCTGATGGCGCCCGAGGCCAGCGCGGGCTGGATGGCGGCGCCGCCCACCATGGAGGAGAGCGCGATCTCCAGGCCCGACTCCTTGAAGAACCCCTTCTCGGTGGCCATGAAGAAGGGCGACAGGTCGCCGATCTTCATGTAGCCGAAGTTGAGCTTGGTCTGCGCGAGCGCCCGGTCCCACGGCAGCATCGCGGCGGCGCCGGCCGCGGCCGCGCCCCGAAGGAGCTGACGGCGACCGAGAACCCCCAGATCGATACCCACGGACACTCGCGTCATGCGATCTCCTCCCTCGTCGTTGTAAGCATTGCGGGGCAGTTGTATCTCCGAGGCCAGGCCGCACGCAACGCGCCTTAGGGCTTGTACGGCCGTGCGCGGCTGGGCTATTCTCCTTTCCGTTCCATCGGGTCCGAAAAGGGGGCGACATGGACTCCTTCAAGACCGCGCGCACCGATCTATTCGACCAGTATTTCGACTGGTGGCGACGCTTCTTTTCCGATGCCTTGGCGTGGACCATGAATCAGCTCGGGCAATCCCAGGACATATCCTGGAGTGCGACCCTTCACTTCATCAACGATTATCTTGTCCTTCCGCTCGTGGTCCTGGTCGCCCTGGCGATCTTGTTGAAGCAGACGTTGTCTGACTGACTCGCCGAAGCCGCGCCGAGCTCGCGCACGATCCCCTCGAGGTCGCTCATAGCCTGTCCTGATACCGCGGGACCTATCTCTCGTCAAGCGCCGCCCGCGCGGTCCCGTTGACAACCTCGGCGGAGTCTTCTAGAGTCGCCGCGGTCCGCGCAATGACATCAGCGAGCTTGCGGGAGGGGAGGGATCCGGCGGCGGGACGGTCGGACGGCATGGTGTCGCTGGCCGCGATGCGGTTCGTCTACGAGCCCTTCCCGGTCGGGTATGCGTCCAGCGTGTTCCCTCCCGACGTGTACCGGGAACTGCTGGCGACCTGGCCCGCCAAAGATCTGTTCGAATTCAAAGCCGGGCTCGGCAAGAAATACTCGCTTTCGGAAGTGAGCAACCGGGACGCGTACCACAGCTTCATCCGATCCTCGCCACCGTGGCGGCGCTTCTACGAGTGGACAAAGAGCGGATCTTTCGTCAGGCAGGTGCGGGACCTGTTGGCGTCACAGGGTATCGACCTCGGGCTCCAATCGGTGCCGATCAACACGGTTCACTACCTCTCGCCCTGGACGCAACAACTGCGGCACCAGATGCGGAAGCGGCTGCGACGCCTGTCCGCGCACCGCAGCGTCCTCAGCACCCGTTTCGAGTTTTCCATGTTGCCGGCCGACGGTGGGTGCATCAAGCCGCACACCGACAGCGCCACCAAGCTGATCACGCTGGTCTTGTCGATGGTGGACGATGGGGTCTGGGATGCGCGCTGGGGCGGTGGCACGGCGATCCTTCGCCCCAAGGACGCCACGCAGAACTTCAACTTCGTGAACCGCCAGATGGAGTTCACCGACTGCGAGGCGCTGCAGACCTTCCCGTTCCGGCCGAACCAGTGCCTGCTCTTCGTCAAGACCTTCAACTCGCATCATGCCGTGTACCCGATCACCGGACACGGGAGCGAGGCGATGCGGCAGACCCTCACCATCAACATCGAACGCTCGTGACGTGACCCGGATGGCGGCGCTCCAGCGGATCAAGGGGAAGCTCCTCCGATACCGCGGGAAGATTCTCCGGTCTCGTCTGCGATGGCGGGAGCGCCTCGTGAAGCATGTGGCCGTGCGGGACGGCGACGAGCGGTACGTCTTTCGCTGCGAATCGGCGATCGAATTGTGGCGGGCTGAGACCCTCTTCTCCAAAGAGGAGGGGACGGTGAAGTGGATCCGGGACGCGGTGCGGCCGGGCGAGACGTTCTACGATGTGGGGGCCAACATCGGGCTCTACACGTTGTTGGCGGCGCGGCGGGTCGGGCCGGGTGGACGGGTATACGCGTTCGAGCCTCACGTGCCGAACTTCGTCAGCTTGCTGCACAATGTTGGGCTGAACCGGGTGGACGCGTGGGTCGTCCCGCTGTGCGTTGCGCTGCATGATCGGGAGGGCTTCTTCGACTTTCACTACCGAAGTGTCGTCGCGGGCTCGTCCATGAGTCAGCTCGACTGCCGCGTGGACGGCGACGAGGTGGGCTTTCAGCCCATGGTGTCCGAGCGCAAGCTGGGGATGACCGTCGACCGACTCATCGAGAATGCCGCGATCGGTCCTCCGCATCACATCAAGATCGACGTCGACGGGAACGAGTTCCTCGTCCTGAAGGGCATGCAGCGCCTCCTCACCAGCGCGTACCGGCCGACGTCCTTGCAGGTCGAGATCAATCTTCGCTACAAGGCCGAGATCTTCGCGTTCCTCGAGGAGTGCGGATATAACCAGGGCGTTCGGCACGACACGCACCAAGGGAAAGCGCTCCTCGCCAGCGGCTCCGACCCGGCGACCGTCGCGTACAACGCCGTGTTTCGCCCGCGGCCGGCGCGCGCGGGGGCAGTCCGGTCGTGAAGCAATCGCGGAGTCGCTCACGGCGCTCGTCGAGGGCCGTGACGGATCCCGGGCTCGCGGTACCGAAGGACGAGGCCGAGATCGATTGACCGAGGGGCGCCGTCCTGAGACGATCCCGGTCAGGCTGTTCGACGGGAGGTTCTCATGGCGACGATCGACGACGTGCTGGCCATTCGTGAGCGGTGGCACACGAAGAACCATCCGTTCTTCCAGGCCTTCGCCGAGGGGAAGCTGCCGCTGCGGGCCATGGGCGTGTACAAGGCCATGCACTGGCACTTCGTCCAGCGCGCGATCGCCAGCTTCGGCGTCCTGTTCGCGCGCACCTACGCGGGGCACGCGGACGTGAGCCGGATGATCGCCGAGAACATCTCCGAGGAAGAAGGGTTCAAGGCGATCCCGCGCGAAGGCCATCGGCCCCACGATCACAGCGAGCTGATCTTTCGCTTCTGCAAGGCCGCGGGTCTCTCCGAGGCCGAGGTGCGCGGGATGAAGATGACGCCGGCGTGGTGGGCGCGCTCGCTGCACTACTACACGACCTCGGCCGAGGAACCGGTCGGCGTCGTGCTCGCCATGCAGACCACGCAGGAGGGCCAGCAGCCCGCGCTCAACAAGGACGTGGTGCTGCCCGCCTTCGCCCGGCACTACGGCTATCCCGCGGGCTCGCCCGAGATCGAGTTCTTCACCGAGCACGCGGAGGCCGACGTCGAGCACAGCCGGCGTCAGGCCGCGCTGTGCGCGAAGTATCTCGAGGGCGACGCGATGAAGGCGCGCGCGCTCGAAGTCGCCGAGGAGGCGTGCATGCTGCGCTGGGCCTCGATCACCGATCTCTACCGCCGGGAATACCTCGGCGAGAAGGACATCCTCCCCACCTGAACCCGCGGCTGCTCGTCGGGCTCTCCGCGCTGCACTTCGCGCTGTTCCCGATCCCGGTCGTCACGCTGTTCTGGACCGAGCAGATCGGGATGTCGCTGGCCGACGTCATGACGCTCCAGGCCGTGTTCAGCCTCACCGTCGTGGTCTGCGAATTTCCATCGGGCTATCTCGCCGATCGCATCGGCTATCGGGCGTCGCTGGTGATGGGCGGCGCTTCGTGGCTGGCGGGATGGCTCGTCTACGCGTGGGCGTCGAGCTTCGGCACCGTCGTGCTCGCCGAGATGATCCTGGGCGCGGGCCTCGCCTTCATGTCGGGCGCGGATCGCGCCCTGCTCTGGGTGTCGCTGGAAGCGACCGGGCGCGCCGGCCAGTACACGCGCTGGGAAGGACGCATGCGCGCGGCGGGGCAGACCAGCGAGGCCGTGAGCTCGTTCGCGGGCGGCTGGCTCTACGCGATCAAGCCGCGGCTGCCGTTCTGGCTTCAGATCCCCGTCGCCGCGCTCGGGCTGGCCTCGATCGTCGCGCTCAGAGAAATCCCGCGCCGCCCGACGGAGACGGTGCACCGTTCCCATCTCGAGCGCGCGTGGCACGTGTTGAGATTCGCGCTGGGGCGTCACGGACGGCTCCGCGCGGCCATGACGCTCGCGGTCGCGCTGGGCCTCTCGAGCTTCGTGATGGTGTGGCTGATCCAGCCGTACATGCGGGCCCACGGCATTCCGCCGTCGTGGTTCGGTCCGGTGTGGGCGGCCGCCCACACGTGGCTGGTCCTGGTGTCGCTGGCGAGCGCGCGGATCGTGGGCGCGCTCGGGGTGCGCGCGACGCTCCTCGGATGCTGCCTGCTCGTGGCCCTCGGCTATGCGGGACTGGCAGTGAGCACCTCGGTGTGGGGCGTGGTCTTCTACCTCGCGTTCATGACCCTGCGCGGTCTTCAGGGCCCGATCCTCGCTCGGGTGATGCAGGAAGAGGCGCCGCCCGACGATCGGGTGAGCGTGCTCTCGCTGGCCGCGCTGCTGTTCCGGCTGAGCTTCGCGATCGCGGGACCGCCGATCGGCGCGCTCGTCGACCGTGTCGGGATGAGCCTGGCCCTCGCGATCCTCGGCGCGCTGTTCACGATCGCCAGTCTGGCCGCGCTCCTCCCGTTCGCGCGCGCCCACGACGACGTCGGCGGCGACGCCATCCGCGGCTGACGCCGCACCCGTTACAATGACCGCCTGATGGCGAGACCCGCGCGGCTCGGCGTGCTGGTTCCCGGCGGCAATCCGACGGTCGAGCCCGAGCTGTACCGGATGGCGCCGGCGTCGATCACCATCCACTTCGCGCGGCTCAGGTCTCCGGCCGGCGAGCCCGGCGCGACCGACGGCCTGGAGAATCGCACCCTCGGCTATCTGGACGTGCTCCCAGACGCCGTGCGCGCGGTCGCCGAGGTCAAGCCCGATCTCATCGTGCTGTCGCACACGGCGGTGAGCTATCTGAACGGCTTCGCCAACGAAGGGGCGCTGATCGATCGAATGGCCGCCCTCGCGGGCACGCGCGCGGCCACGGCGGCCGGCTCCGTTCGCGAAGCGCTCATCCATCTCGGCGCGCGCCGGATCGCGGTCGCGATGCCGTACCCGGAAGCGATCGGTGTGGCCAGCCACGCCTACTGGACGGCCGCCGGCTTCGACGTCGTCGCCCGGCACCGGCTCGCCGACGTGACGAACATCTACGTCGAGACCGAGGAACGCGCGCTCACGCTCGGCCGCGAGGCCGACGTGCCGTCGGCGGACGCGATCCTCATCAGCGGCACCGGCCTGCCGACGGTCGGCATCGTCGAGCGTCTCGAGCGAGATCTCGGTAAGCCCGTCGTCACCAGTCAGACCGCCACCCTGTGGTACGCGCTCCGCGCGCTCGGGATCAAGGATCCCGTCCGCGGCCACGGCCGCCTGCTCGCCAGCCCCGCGTGATGTAGCGGCTGGCCTACCAGAACTCGCGGGAGGCGAGGCGGGCGCCCGCGGCGAGGCTCGCGAGCTTGGCCCAGGCGACGTCGGGGTCGACCGCGGCCTGGCCGACCCAGGTGCCGAAGCCGCAGTCCGTGCCGGCGATCACGTTCTCGCGGCCGACGAGACGCGCGTAGCGGCCGATGCGCTCGGCCACGAGCTCGGGATGCTCGATGAAGTTGGTCGTCGAATCGATCACGCCGGGGATGATCACCTTGCCGGCCGGAAGCTTCACGCGCTCGAACACGCGCCACTCGTGGGCGTGGCGGGGATTCGCCGCCTCGAACGAGATTCCGCTCGGCCGGGCCTCGAACACGAGGTCGAGGATGTCGGCGAGCGGGACGTCGTAGTGGTGCGGCCCCTCGTAGTTGCCCCAGCACAGGTGCATGCGCGCGCGGTCCGGCGGGACGTTCGCGAGCGCGTGATCGAGCGCGCGGATGTGCAGCCGCGCCATCTCCCTGAACTCACGTAGACCGAGCGCGGCGTACTGGATGTGCCGGCCCATCGCGAGGTCGGGGCAATCGATCTGCAACACGAACCCGGCGTTGGCCACGGTCTCGTACTCGGTCCGCATCGCCTCCGCGATCGCGAAGAGGTACGCTTCGTGGCTCGGATAGTGCTCGTTCTTGAAGAACAGCGAGATGACGCCGGGCGAGGCGGCCGTCATGAAGCCTTCGGTCACCTGGACCTGAGCGAGCGCGGCGGCGAGGTTCTCGGTGTCGACCTGCCCGGCGCGCGCGTCGCGCAACGAGATGGGCCCGGTGCACGCGGGCGTCTTGCGGCGCGCGCGGCCGGGGTCGCCGAACACGCGCTTGGCCATCCCCGGGAAGTCGACGAGGTCCTGATACAGGAGGGCCTGGCTCGCGCCCTCGAAGCCGGCGAGGCGGTCCTTGGGATAGGTCGCGTAGCTCGGCTTGCTGGCTTCGCCGTCGTCGACCACGTCCACGCCGGCCTCGGCCTGCTTGCGCACGACCTCGGCGACCGCGGACCGGATGCGCGCTTCGAGGGCCGCGCGCTCGATGGGCAGGCCCTCTTCCTTGGCGAACATGATCCGGATGAGGTCGTCCGGCCGCGGAAGACTGCCGGTGTGGGTGGTGAGGAACCGCTCGGTGCTCTGTTTCATGATGACCTCCCGCGAGGTCCGCCGAGCTTAGCGAACGCGGCGCGTTCGCGCAAACGAACCGGACGTCGACGGGTCGAGTAGAATCGCGTGGTCGCCGACCGTCGCGGTGGAGACTGGGGGAACGTGAGCGTGCGCTACGGGTTCGTCATCGACCAGCGGAAGTGCATCGGTTGCCACGCGTGCACGGTGGCGTGCAAGGAAGAGAACCGGGTGCCGCTGGGCGCCTTCCGCACGTGGGTGAAGTACGTCGAGCGCGGCCACTATCCCGACACGCGCCGCTACTTCGCGGTCCTCCGCTGCAACCACTGCGACGACGCCCCCTGCGTGACCATCTGCCCGACCGTCGCGCTCTACCGGCGCCCGGACGGCATCGTGGATTTCGACGGCGACCGCTGCATCGGCTGCAAGTCCTGCATGCAGGGCTGTCCCTACGACGCGCTCTACATCGACCCCGACACCAACACCGCCGCGAAGTGCCACTACTGCGCCCATCGCGTGGAGGTCGGACTGGAGCCGGCGTGCGTGGTGGTGTGCCCCGAGCGCGCGATCATCGCCGGCGATCTGGACGATCCGAGCGCGCCGATCGCGCGCCTGGTGGCGACCGAGCAGGTGCAGGTGCGCAAGGCCGAGCAGGGCACGCGCCCCAAGGTCTTCTACGTCGGCGCCGATGCCGCCGCGCTCACGCCGTCGATGCAGGCATCGACCGAGAGCTACGCGTTCG
Source organism: Candidatus Acidiferrum sp. (assembly GCA_035317605.1). Taxonomy (GTDB): domain Bacteria; phylum Methylomirabilota; class Methylomirabilia; order Rokubacteriales; family CSP1-6; genus DATHGT01. The sequence goes on from DATHGT010000246.1 coordinate 16,408, forward strand.
CCTCGCGCCCGCCGGACGAAGTCGATCTCGTCCGGATGGTCGCGTCCGTTCAGAACGGCGGCGACCTCAGCCGGCCGGTGTACGACGCGCCCCATCAGCCACAGCCCTGGGGATGGAAAGTCGCCGCGTACCTGTGGACGAAGTCGATCGCCGCGGGCACGCTCATGATGGCCGCGTTCGGCGTGTTCGTCGGCGCGCCGCCGTCGAGCCTGCTGGTCGGCGTGGTGCCGCCGCTCGTGGCCCTCGTGTTTCTCGCGCTCACCACGGCCCTCCTGATCCTCGACCTCAAGCGCCCGGACCGCTTTCACTACATCCTGTTCAAGGGCAATCGCCGCTCGTGGCTCGTCAGGGGCGCGTGGATCTTGATCGCCTACGGTCTCGTCAGCGCCGCCTGGCTCGTGGCCGCTCTCACGGAGAACGCATCCCTGATGAGAGTGCTCGCGCTGCCCGCGGTGGTGCTCGCCGCCGGCGCCGCCGGCTATAGCGCGTTCCTGTTCGGCCAGGCCGAAGGTCGCGACTTCTGGCAGAGCCCGCTGCTGCTGCCCCACTTGCTCGTCGTCGCGCTCGTCGCCGGCGCCGCCTCGCTGCTGATCGTCGGCATCCCGGGCGGAGGCGATCCGCCGTCGCTGAAGTTGATGGTCTGGGCCCTGGCGGTCTGCCTGGTCCTCGAGGCGGGACTGCGGTTCGCCGAGTTCAGCGGATCCCACGCCAACGTCGACGCGACTCGCGCGGCGCGGCTCCTCACCCGCGGCGCGATGCGCCGCGAGTTCTGGTGGGGCGCGGTGGTCGCCGGCCTCGTGCTTCCGCTCGTATTGATCCCGACCCCCGCGCTGCCCCTCGCTCCCGTGCTCGCGCTGGCCGGTCTCTGGATCTACGAAGATCTTTGGATCAAAGCCGGACAGAGCATTCCCCTGAGCTGAAGAAAGGGATCCCATGACGCCGCCGATCGCCGAGCCCCTGCACCCCTCCGCGCGCGAGCTGCCTCCCCCGACCGGCGGCCTCGCGAGCTATCCGCCGGTCGAGCGCTGGGACGACTGGGAGGAATACGACCCGACGGCGTGGCCTCGGCGCGTCAAGCGACGCTACGCGCTGATCCCCACGATCTGCTTCAACTGCGAGGCGGCGTGCGGCTTGCTCGCCTACGTCGACCACGAGAGCGGCAAGATTCAGAAGTTCGAGGGCAACCCGTTGCACCCGGGCAGCCGCGGCCGGAACTGCGCGAAGGGCCCGGCCACGCTGAACCAGGTCGAGGATCCCGAGCGCATCCGATATCCGCTGCGCCGCAAGGGCGAGCGCGGCGCCGGCGAATGGGAGCGGGTGAGCTGGGACGAGGCCCTCGACGACATCGCCGGGCGCATCCGCAAGGCCCTGGTCGAGGGACGCCAGAAGGAAGTGATGTATCACCTCGGCCGGCCCGGCCACGAGCTGATCTATCTGCAGCGCGTCTTTCACGCCTGGGGCATCGACGGCCACAACAGCCACACCAACGTGTGCTCGGCGGGCGCCCGCGCGGGCTATGCGTTCTGGATGGGCATGGATCGCCCGTCGCCCGATCACGCCAACGCCCGCTTCATGCTGCTGCTGTCCTCGCACCTGGAAACGGGCCACTACTTCAACCCGCACGCCCAGCGCATCATGGAAGGCAAGATGCGCGGGGCCAAGGTGTGCGTGATCGACACCCGGCTGTCGAACACCGCGTCGATGGCCGACTGGTGGCTCTCGCCGTGGCCGGGCACCGAGGCCGCGCTGCTGCTCGCCATCGCCAACGTCCTCGTGCGAGAGCGCCGCTACGATCGCGAGTTCGTCCGTCGCTGGGTCAACTGGGCGGAGTACCTGCGCGACGAGCGGCCGGACCTCCCGCAGACCTTCGAGGGCTTCGAGCGCGCGCTCGAAGAGCTCTACGCCGAGTACACGCCGGAGTTCGCCGCCGCGGAGACGGGCATCGACACCGCGCGGATCGCCGAGATCGCCCGCGCGGTCGGCGATGCCCGGGGGGCCCTGGCCACCCACGTGTGGCGCAACACCGCGGCCGGCAATCTCGGCGGCTGGCAGGTCGCGCGCGCCCTCGAGCTGCTGGTCGTGCTCACCGGCTCGGTCGGCACCGTGGGCGGCACCGCCCCGAACGTCTACAACAAGGCGATCCCCGCGCCGCCGATGATGCCGCCGCCCGCGAAGATCTGGAACGAGCTACTCATGCCGAAGGAGTATCCGCTGGCGTTCTTCGAGATGAGCTTCCTGCTGCCGCACTTCCTCAAGGAGGGGCGCGGCAAGCTCGCCATGTACTTCACCCGCGTCTACAACCCGGTGTGGACGAACCCCGACGGCATGTCGTGGATCGAGATGCTCACGGATGAAAGCAAAGTCGAACGGCACGCATGTCTGACTCCGACTTGGAGTGAGACGGCATGGTTCGCGGATTTCATATTGCCCATGGGTCACGCCTCCGAGCGCCACGATCTGATGTCACAGGAGACCCATGCCGCGCGCTGGATCGGCTTCCGCCAGCCGGTGCTGCGGGTGGCCCTCGAGCGCCAGGGCCGGACGTTCGACTCCACCTGGCAGGCCCACGAGGCCGCGGGCATCGGCCAGGTCTGGGAAGAGGACGAGTTCTGGATCGAGCTGTCCTGGCGCATCGATCCCGACGGCGCGCTCGGCATTCGAAAGTACTTCGAGTCGCCGTATCGGCCCGGTGAAAAGCTCCGCATCGAGGAGTTCTACCGGTGGATCTTCGAGAACAGCGTGCCCGGGTTGCCGGCCGCCGCCGAGACGGTCGGCCTGGCCCCGCTCGAGTACATGCGCAAGTACGGCGCGTTCCTGATCGAGGACAACGTCTACGAGTCGCACGAGAAGACGCTCTCGGCGACGGAGCTGGAGGGCACGGCCGTCGATCCGGCGACGGGGATCGTCACCCGCGGCGGCGCCGCCCTCGGCGTCGAGATCGATGGGGTCGCACGCACGGGCTTCCCCACGCCCTCGCGGCGACTGGAGTTCTTCTCCCCCACGCTCAGGGACTGGAAGTGGCCGGAGCAGGCCGTGCCGAGGTACATCCGCAGCCACATCCACTTCTCGAACGTCGACCGCGACCGCGGCGAGATGGTCCTGCTGCCGACGTTCCGCTTGCCCACGCTGATCCACACGCGCTCCGGCAACGCGAAGTGGCTGGCCGAGATCTCGCACACGAACCCGGTGTGGATCCATCCCGAGGACGCCGCGCGGCTCGGCGTGGTCACCGGCGATCTCCTGAAGATCGCCACGGCGATCGGCCACTTCGTCGACCGCGCGTGGGTCACCGAAGGCATGCGCCCGGGCATCCTCGCCTGCTCCCATCACATCGGCCGCTGGCGGCTCGACGAGAACACCGGCGGTGAGCGCTGGACGACCGCGCTCGTCGATCTCATCCAGGAAGCGCCGGGCCAGTGGCGGATGCGCCAGCTCCACGGGGTCAGGCCGTTCGAGAGCGACGACCCCGATTCGCAGCGGATCTGGTGGGAAGAGGCCGGCGTCAACCAGAACCTCACCTTCCCGGTCCAGCCCGACCCGGTGAGCGGCCAGCACTGCTGGCACCAAAAAGTGACGGTCGCGAAGCCGGGGCCGGACGATCGGTACGGCGACGTGTTCGTGGACACCGCGAAGTCGTTCGCGGTCTACCGCCAGTGGCTGGCCCTGGCGCGCCCGGCCCCCGGCCCCGGCGGCCTGCGCCGCCCGCTCTGGCTCCCGCGCGCGTTCAAGCCCGACGCCTCGACGTATCGTCTGACGGAGTAAGCACACCGCCGGCGAGAATAAGCGCACCACGAGGCGCGAGAATTTCCAACGCGTTTTCGCTTTGGGCCGTCGTCGAATGTGATATCTGTCGTGCCTGCGCACCACACGCTGCACATCGGGAGACGCGAATGATGACCTCGCCTCGACTCGTGCTGACCCGCGGACTGATGCTCGTCGCTCTGGTGGCGGTCTTCGCCGGCTGCGGAGCCGCCCTGCCCACCGGGCGCTTCGACGCGCTGGCCGCGGCGAGCAAGGGCGTCGAGAACAAGACCCGCGAGACCGACGCCGACATCGTGAAGCTCACGCGACGGTTCATGATCTTCACGGCGCAGGCGCCGTACAAGGACACCAGCTTCAAGCCGGAGATCGACGGCATGGACTTCGACTTCGGCCCGCGTCTGGCGCCTCGACTGGCCGCGCTCGACGTGCTCGCCTCGTACACCCAGGCCCTGGCCGCCTTCGCCCGCAAGGACTATCAGGGCGATCTCGACCAGGCGACCCAGTCGCTCGGCGGGAGCGTCACGCACCTCGCCGGTCACCCGACCGTCTCGGAGGACGCCAAGAAAAGTGCCGGCGTCTTGGCTACGGTCGTCAACGAGCTCGGCCGCGCCTACATCGAGCGTATGCGTCGGGCCGAGCTCAAGAAGGCCATGAGCAAGGCGCAGCCCGGCATCGAGGGCATCGTGAAGTTCGTGACGGCGATCAACCGCGACGGCGCGCTGGCGGTCGAGACCATGCGCAAGGGCATCATCACGAAGGCCAACGCGCTCAAGCCGAGCGACGGGATGGCCAAGCTTCAGCTGAACGAGGCCGTGGAGGCCGTCATCGTCGACACGACGATCATCCTGGCCGAGCTGACGCAAGAGAGCGCGGCGGTCGAGGCGATCGGGCCCGCTCACGCCGAGGTCCGCGACTCCCTCGACAAGGATGACCGGACCTCGCTGGAGAAGCTGAAGGCCCTCGTGGCCGAGGTCAAGCGGCTCCAGGGGGCGCTTTCGTCACTGAAATGATGACCGGATGGTCGACAGAAGGGGGTTGCCATGAGTGACCACGCGCTGGCGGAGGGCCTGGCAGGACTGGCATCACGCGTCGACAGCCTCTCCCAACTCGCCGAGGGTTCTGACAAGGAAGCACTCCAGGCGGATGCCGAGCGGCTCACGAAGCTGCTGCTCGTCGCGATCGCCCGGAACATGGATGCCACCAACGCGCAATACCAGGACGCGGTGAACCAGGTCGCGGCGGCCACCGGCGCCATCGTCGCGACGGACAAGAAGATCCAGAAAGTGGCGGACACCATCGCCATGGTGGCCAAGGCCCTCGACGTGGCCGAGAAGGTCCTGAAGAAGGCCGCCGGCGTCTGACGTCCCGCAGCGGGTATGATTTCCGCGGGGGGACGGAGATGACCGAGTTTGCTCCGATGGAGATCATCTGGCGGCCGACGCCCGAGGTGGCGGCGCGGGCGCGGATCGGGCGGTTCATGGCCAGGCACGGGTTCGCGTCGCTGGACGCGCTGCACGCCAGGTCGATCGCGGATCCCGAGTGGTTCTGGGACGCCGTGGCCAAGGACATCGGGCTCGACTGGATCGCGCCCTACCGGCGGGTGCTCGACGAGTCGCGCGGAATCGCGTGGCCGCGATGGTTCGAGGGCGGGCTGATCAACCTCGCCGCGAACTGCGTCGACCGTCACCTCGGCGAGCGTCGCGATCGGCCCGCGCTGATCTACGAGCCCGAGACCGGCGACCCGCGGACGCTCACGTTCGGCGAGCTGGCGCGGGAGGTCAACCGGCTGGCCAATGCGCTGCGCGAGCTCGGGGTCGGCGAGGGCGATCGGGTCGGCATCTTCCTGCCCATCGGGCTCGAGGCGGCCATCGCGTCGCTCGCGGTCGTCCGCATCGGCGCGATCTTCACCCCGTGCTTCTCGGGCTACGGCGCCCAGGCGGTGGCCTCGCGGCTGATCGACTGCGAGGCCAAGGTGCTGATCACCGCCGACGGCTTCCACCGCCGTGGCCAGCTCGTCCGGATGAAGCAGACCGCGGACGAGGCGGCGGCGCTCTCGCCGAGCGTGCGTCACGTGCTGGTCGTGCGGCGTCTCGACGTCGACGTCCCGTGGACGGCGGGGCGTGATCGCTGGTGGCACGACGCCGTCGCGGGCCAATCGACCGAGTGCCCGCCCGTGGCCGTGGAAGCGGACCGGCCGTGCCTCATCATCTACACGTCGGGGACGACCGGACGCCCCAAGGGCGCGGTCCTCACCCATGGAGGGTTCGCGCTCAAGTGCGGATCGGACTGGGCCTACGTGATGGACGTGGGCGCCGACGATCGCGTGTTCTGGCTCACCGATCTCGGCTGGCTCATGGGGCCCATGCTGATCGTGGGCACCTTGCTTCAGGGCGCCACCGCGGTGCTCTTCGACGGCACCCCGGACTATCCCGCGCCCGATCGCCTGTGGGCGCTCGCCGCGCGCCACCAGGTCACCGTGATGGGGTTCTCGCCGACGGCCGCGCGCGCGCTGATGCCGCACGGTCCCGAGCACGTGCGGCGGCACGATCTCTCGGCGCTGCGGCTGATCGGCTCGACCGGCGAGCCGTGGAACCCCGAGCCCTTCCGCTGGGTGTTCGACAACGTCGGCCAGGGCCGCGTGCCGATCATCAACTATTCAGGGGGCACCGAGATCTCGGGCGGACTCGTCGCGTCGTTCCCGATCCTCCCGATCAAGCCGTGCTCGTTCGCCGGTCCCATTCCCGGCATCGCCGCGGACGTGTTCGACGAGAACGGCAAGCCGGTGCGCGGGCAGGTCGGCGAGCTGGTGGTGACACGCCCGTGGCCGGGCATGACGGCCGGCTTCTGGCGCGATCCCGCGCGCTACGAGGAGACGTACTGGTCGCGCTGGCCGGGCGTGTGGGTGCACGGCGACTGGGCCTACGTCGACGACGAAGGCTTCTGGTTCCTCCAGGGCCGGTCGGACGACACGCTGAAGATCGCGGGCAAGCGTCTGGGGCCGGCGGAGGTCGAGTCGGTGCTGGTGGCCCATCCGGCCGTGAACGAGGCGGCGGCGATCGGCGTCCCTCACGACGTCAAGGGCGAGGCCATCGTCTGCTTCGTGGTGCTCAAGCCCGGAGCGACGCCGTCGGATACGCTGCGCGAGGAGCTCGCCGATCACGTGGCGCACCAGATGGGCAAACCGTTGCGACCGTCGCGCGTGCTGTTCACGGGCGACCTGCCCAAGACGCGCAGCGCCAAGATCATGCGGCGCGTGATCCGCGCGACCTACCTCGGTCGTGAGTCCGGCGACCTCTCGTCGCTCGAGAACCCCGCCGCGATCACGATGATCGCGAAAGCAACCTAGGCGGCGCGCGGCCGGCGGTGTGCGCCGGTGGCGTGAGCGGCATCGGACGTGCAAAACTTCGGGGCATGGACGACAAGCTCTCGCCCTGGCAACTGGGTGGGCTCACGCCGCGGCAACTCGCCTCCCGCGTGTGGCGCGAGTACGGCGAGGACGAGATCAGCGACCGGGCGGCCTCCCTGTCCTATTACTTTCTGTTCGCACTCTTCCCCAGCCTCCTCTTCCTCACGGCACTCCTGGGCATGCTCCCGATTCCCGATCTCATGGAACGGCTCATGGAATACGTGGACCAGACGCTGCCCGGTGACGCGGCCTCGGTGCTCCGCAAGACCCTGACGGAGATCCTGCGCGGCAGTCGCGGGAGTTTGCTGTCGATCGGCGTGCTGCTGGCGCTGTGGTCGGGGTCCAACGGCATGGGCTCGGTGATCGTCGCCCTCAACGTGGCCTACGACGTGGAGGACGCTCGCCCGTGGTGGCGGCAGCGCCTGGTCGCGATCGCGCTGACCGTGGGCTTCTCGCTGTTCATCCTGGGCGCGCTCCTGCTGATGGTCTTCGGGCCTCGACTGGGGGGCGCGGTGGCCAACGCGCTCGGCCTGGGCGCGCTGTTCACGGCGGTGTGGAGCCTCGCGAACGTGCCGCTGGCGATGTCGTTCGCGCTGATCGGCATCGCGCTCGTCTACTTTCTGGCCCCCGCGGTCAAGCAGCAGTGGCGCTGGGTGACGCCCGGCTCCGCGGTCGCGCTGGTGCTGTGGCTCTCGATGTCGTACGGGCTTCGCTTCTACGTCGGACACTTCGCGGACTACAACATCACCTACGGCTCGATCGGCGGCGTGATCCTGCTGATGCTGTGGCTCTACCTGACCGGCATCGCGCTGCTGCTGGGCGCCGAAGTCAACGCCGAGATCGAGCACG
>DATHGT010000247.1:0-41086 GCA_035317605.1 Candidatus Acidiferrum sp.
GAGCGGGCGCAGGACCACGCGCTGGAGAACGAGCCCGGTGAGCAGCGTCATCGAGACGGCGAGCAGGGTGAGCCGGACCACGAGGCCCCACGTCGCCGCGCGCACCCGCTCCTCGATCTTCGCCATGTGGTGGGTGACGTCCATCGTGCCCACCACGACTCCGCGGACGGAATGGATCGGAAGGATGTACGAGAACACGAGGCTCCTGCCGTGGCCGGCTGAGAAGGACTCGCCCTGCCCGGTCTTCGCGACGCGCTGGTGCACCTCTGCGGGCACGTCGTGTTGGACGGACAGCTCGCTAGAGGTGGCCGTCGGCCGCAGCCGGCGATCGAGGACGCGGATGCGGTCGATCTGCTCCTGATCCCGCACGATGTCGGCCAGCATGGTGTCGAGGTCGAGGGTCAGCGGATCGCGCAGGCCCCGCTCCACCCGCGCCTGAACGGCCTTGGCGAGCAGCACCACGTTACGCTCGGTCTCCGCGATCAACTCGGCCCGCCCCGCGCGCACGCGGATGAGCCCGTACACCCCGACCACCAGGATCGGCGGGATCATGAGCACCAGGATCAGCCGAAGCTTGAGCCCCATCGCGTCCCCCGGACTCTCGGGGTCAGCAGCATACGCATAACGGGGTCGGCGTCAATCAGCCCGGTCTTTGTCTGAACGATCGAACCCGCGGCGTGGCGGGGCCTGTCACCGGGGGGCCATGGGTGGGCGGGCTCCGTCACCCGTTCGCCCGAATCGCCGTGCTCCGCACGGCGCACGGGACGAAGGGGTCCCACTCACGCCCGCCCACCCACGGCCCCCCGGTGCCACCCGCCGGGCTCACGTACGACCAGAAATTCCCTGTTGCGAAGGAGAGCAATGATTCCTATGATCCCGCCCGAGAGGAACCGCGCCGATGTCCTCGTACGCAAGCGACGCAACTGAATCGTGGCCGCCGGTCACGAGTCACGTCGATGCGGTCTCTGCATGACATCCGGCCTCGTCGTCCGTCCCGCGCTATGCGACGGAATATCCGCCCCACGATGCTGCGAGCCCTCAAGCGATAGCACGGACTATCGATGGCCCACTCACACGCCCGCCAAGGCCATCCCCACGCGACGATCCGCCCTCGTCCCGACCACCGCCCGAATCGCGCTACACTGCGACATCCCACGGGCTCCTCGGTGCTACGCCGCCCCACCTAGCGCAAGGCCGAATTGTCGTTGGGCAGCAATACGGCTTCGGACCTTCGCCGAAAGGGGATGAAGCCCATGGAACTGCTTCTCGGCTTTCTTCTCGGTATTGTTGGGGGGCTCATCACCAACTACATCTCACCGCCCGTTAAGCGATCAGTCGAGTCGATCCTTGGCCGGTTCTTCCACCTGCTCAACCCCGACCGCTTCGATCTGACTGGTACCTGGGAACAGACCTTCACCGAGCCAGCGACGGACAGGGAGACATGGGAAGAAATCAAGGAAACGGTTCTGCTACGGCATCTTGGGGGCACCGTTTCTGGCAGAGGAGTTACGCAGGACAACGGCCGCCTCTTCCGCTACGATCTTCGCGTGCAGCACAATCTCGTCTTCGGGAGCTACACCAAGAGCGGCGCGAGGGGGAACCTAACCGGAAACGGCGTGATCCAAATGATCGTCAGCCCAGATCGTCTGTCCATGAAGGGGCAGGCGACGTGGTTTGACAACGACACCGAAAGAATCGAGTCGTCAGATTGTCTCTGGAGTAAGACATCATCCGCGCTGGAGTCGCCGGCGTCAGGCCGCGCGCCTGTCCCGGGACGTCCCGTGCCGGCGCCTCAGCAACAACCCCCGAATTCGGACCGCTGACACCTTGGCGACTGCCCGACATTCGGCTGAAGCGGTCCGGCATCGACGCCGACGGCGAGTCCGGTGGGGTGTTGCGCCGATCGCTTAGCCGAGCGTTGAGCGCGAGCCAGAACAAATGACTAAGAACAAGGCACTCACGATCGTCGGAACGGTGCTTCTCGGTGCCCTTGGGTCTGGCCTCTGGGAATTCGTTAGGCCCGCGTTAACCGTCTTCTGGTCAGTCGCCTTAACGATCGTCACGCTGGGGTTGGATGCATTGCGCGATGACATCTACCGTGACGTGGCCAGGGGATTGGAGGAGAAGTCCGCAAGACTCCTGCTTTCGTCGGCTGCGGGTGTGCTTCTCGGACTGGTTCTCGGATTCATGACGCGAGCGAAGCTCCGGAAGCCTGACACGGGCGACGCGTTGAGGCGGATCCTCGATCGGGCCGCCCCGATCATGCTGATGCTCGCAGTCATGTTCTCATTGATGGCCGCGCGACAATCGTACATAACCTCCTCGATCGCAAACCTCCTGCAGCTCGAAGCCATCGCTGCCCCTTTCCTAACAGACCAAGAGCGGCTATTCGTTCGTTCACGCTTCGCTCAGATCACCACCCGGGCTGAATACGTTGCGTTGACAGATGAACTGAAACGAGTCGCGCTTCGGCATGGCCAGAAGGTTCCTCGGGTATTTACGTTTTGAGCGGGCGTAGCTCCGCAGTCGAGCAGACGGAAGGGGGCTTGATGACCTCGCTGAACGTGCCACTGCCTCTTCGCGGCCAAGCTCGCGCGGAAGCGCGCGAGAACCGGTGGCTGCCTATCGTGCAGGTCGAGGCCCTGTTGGAGAGGAACAGCCTGGGCACAATTCTGAACGACGGATTGGACGCGGCTGAGGCAACTCACGAACCGCAGCGGTCATCTTTCCTGACATCACGACCGCAGCAGAAGTCGTTGAATGGTGAATCTGCTTTGTGGTGACCCGTCGGGGCGATGGTACAGGACCGACGACGGAATCGACCAGGCGGACGGCATCGGGTTGATCGGGTTGCGCTGGATACTCAAGAACGACACTTTCGTGAACTACGTTCCCGGGTTCGCGCCGATACCAACAATGCCCGCGACCCGACGTAGCCCATTCACTGCGCTCTTCTTGCGCATTCGAGAAGAGAAGCGCACAAAAGTGCGGAGGGAAGGAACGCGTTCAGGTCCATCTCGCCGATCTGGATTCGACATTTTCGCCGCAGGCCTACCACGACCGCGTGCTAGAGCAGACGAAAATAGCCCGGGCTCTCAACGTAGAGCCAGATCTCACTGCCGTAGCCCGCGCCCGCGTTACTTTCGCGGTTCCGGCCGAGGAGGCGCGGCTTCTTTGTGTCCCGAGGAGAGTCCACGTCGAGGGAGACGAGCCGGTCCATTAGTCATCTGCGCTCGCCAGGCTCCTCGGGATGCTGAGCTATCATGGCCCTATGAGCGACCCGGCGCCACGCAAGCCAACGCTCGCCGCGTTCAAGAAGTTCGTCCGGGCCGTCGCCAACGTCCCGAACCGGGAGCTAGACGCCAAGCTCGACCAGTACGAGCGGCGTAGGCGGCCGTCGCGGGCTCGCCGGAAGCGGTCGGCGTAGCCCTTATCGATGGGTCGACGACACCGCACGCTAGCCGTAAAGCTGACGAACGCCCAGCTCAAGGAATTCTCCGGAGAGCATCTGCGGTACGAGATGCAGATGCTCTTCATATGTCGAAATATCCTCGCTGGGGCACGGCAGCACTCGACGATGGAGGACACGCAGCGCTTCGCGGCCTCACTAGAAGCATGGGCGATTCATCTTCGTCTACTGATCGACTTCCTCTATGACAAACGCGGCGAAGGCACCGACGCCATCGCGTCAGACTTCATTGAGGAAGCGAGAGTGCCCGAATGGAGACGGACTCGACCGAAAAAGACTGTCGATCTCCAGAGAGCCGCGGATCGCGCCGGAACGCAGGTCGCACACCTGTCATACTCTCGCAAGATCATGGACCCGTGGGACAACTTCCACGAGTTGACCGAGCAGATGAGCGACAGACTCAGCGTCTTCATTGATCATGCCGCCCCCGCGAGGCTCGATCCCCACTTTGTTGATGTATTTCGGCGCTTGTCGGCCGGACCGATCGATATGTCTCGGCTTCCGGTCAACGCATCACTGGAGGATCTTGCCCGGATCGCTGAGGAGCCACCAAGGGAAGTGGTGACTCCTCATACGGAGCGATCCGAAAGTGTCGTTCGCACGATGACCGTGATTTCTACGGTGAACCCGATTGAACCTATCGGCTAGGCAGCGGCTGCTGTTGTCTGGGGCAGCCGTGCCGTTTACTTACTGTAGGTATATTGATGCCCTTTGCGTAAATGCAAGGTCTCCACGCCGTCCGTACGGTCCCGGCGGGTGGCAGTGGGGTGGGGGTGGGGGGCGGGTGGAGTGGGACCCTTCGTCCCGTGCGCCGTGCGGAGCACGGCGAGTCGGGCGAACGGGTGACGGAGCCCGCGCCCCACCCCCACCCCGCTGACAGGACCCGCCGACGCCGCGGGTTCGATCGTTCAGACGAAGACGAAGATCAGCGCTTGAGGCCGTCGAGGACTTCGAGGGCGAGCTCGTAGCGGCCGAGGGGGGGCATGAGGTAGGCGCCCTGGACGCGGTCGCGGACGGAGAACAGCATCTCGCGGGCGATCCTGACGCCTTCCTTGCGTGCGGCTTCGCCGCCCTGGACCTTGCGCATGCGCTCGCGGGTGGACTCGGGGATCTGCATGCCGGGGACTTCGTTGTGGAGGAACTCGGCGTTCTTGTAGCTGACGAGCGGGAGCACGCCGACCATCACGGGGAGTTCCAGGTGCTCGATGCGGCGGAGCACGGTTTCGAGCACGTCGGTCTGGAAGATGGGCTGGGTCATGATCAGCTCGGCGCCGGCTTCCTTCTTTCGTTCCAGGCGGGCGATCTCCTTGTCGAGGTCGGCGGCGCCGGGCTCCAGGCCAGTGGCGAGCAGGAACGAGGTCTTGCCGCCCGCCAGCTGCTTGCCCGCGGGGTCGACGCCGCGATTCATGTTCGACGCCATCTGGAGCAGGCCGATCGCGTCGAGGTCGTAGACGGCCGTCGCCTCGGGATAGTCTCCGACCTTTGGAGGGTCGCCGGTGATGATGACCAGGTTGCGGATGCCGATCGCGTGGGCGCCGAGGAGGTGCGCCATCTGGCCCAGCAGGTTCCGGTCGCGGCCGCACACGTGGAGGATCGGCTGGATGCCGTAGCGTCCGAGCAGCAGCGAGCAGAACGCGATGTTCGACATGCGGGCCATCGCGCGAGGCGCGTCCGCCACGTTGACGATGTCGACGCCGCTGTCGAGCAGCATCTTGGCGCCCTCGAGCGCGCGTGAGGGATCGAGGCCGGGCGCGGGGTTGACCTCGACCGAGACCACGAACTTGCCCGCGGCGACCTTGGCGGCGAACGCGCTGCGCTCGGCCAGCGGCGTGGGCTCGAGCTGCGGAGTCGCTTCCGGTGTCGCGACCGCGTGCACGCGCGTGACCTCAGCGCGGCGGTCACCGAGCATGCGGCCGGACTTCGCCATCCAGCGCACGTGCTCGGGGGTCGTCCCGCAGCAGCCGCCGATCATGGTGGCGCCGATCTGGATCGTGCGGCGCGCGAACACGTCGAGATACTCGGGCGTGGCCATGTAGAGCAACCGGCCGTCCACCGTGCGCGGCAATCCTGCGTTCGGCTGAACGCAGAGCGGCAACCCGGCGCCGCGCATGCGCTCGGTGATGGCGACAGCGAGCTGCGGGCCGTCGCCGCAGTTCACCCCGATCGCGTCCGCGCCCCAGTCGCGCAGTGTCGCGGCGACATGTTCGGGCGATGATCCATCTGCGACGGTCTCGCTGGGATCGAAGGCCATCGACGCGATGATCGGCGTGCCGGGCACCGCCTTGCGCGCGGCTTCCAGGGCGATGCGGATCTCTTCCAGGTGGCGGAACGTCTCGAGCACGAGCAGGTCGGCGCCGCCCTCGACGAGCGCTTCGGCCTGCTCGGCAAACGTCAGGAACGCAAGGTCCAGCTCGGCCTGGGTCGCGACGCCGGGGACGAGGCCGGACGGACCCACCGATCCCGCGACCCACACGTCCTCACCGGCGGCCTCACGCGCGAGCCGCGCGCCCGCCACGTTGTAGGCGCGGACCTGGTCGCCGAGGCCGTGGCGGTCGAGGCGGAAGCAGTTGGCGCCGAAGGTGTTGGTCTCGATGACCTGGGCGCCGGCGGCCACGTAGTCCTCGTGGATCTTGCGGACCACGTCCGGTCGGGTGACGTTGAGCTGCTCGAAGTTCTGGGTGACGAAGACCCCGCGCTCGTACAGCAGCGAGCCCATCGCCCCGTCGAACACGAGCAGCGACCGCATCGCCTCCCGGAACGACGTCTCCCGGCGGGTGGGAACCATCTTGCCGCTATGCTACGCCTTCTCCCCGACGGCGCCTACTCCGCCGTCAAGGAGAGACGAAGCTCCGGCCAGGTCAATGATTCTCGCGGAATTGGTTGACGGGGTGGCGTCGGGGGTCGAGCGCCGATTTCGCAGAAAAGAGGAGCGTAGCTCCTCTTTTCGAGGACCTAGGCCAGCCGACCCCCGACGCCACCCCGTCAACCAATTCCGCGAGCACCATTAGAAGATCGAGAAGTCCTCGGCCTTCTCGGTGATGAACTCGAGGAGGGCGGGCGTGCCCTCTTTGGTCTTGGCGATGGCGCGCTTGAACGCGGGGACGATCTCCTTCGGCTCGGTGACGCGCTCGCCCCAGCCGCCCAGGGCCTTGGCGAACTCCGCGTAGTTGCCGCTGATGTCGGTCGAGCGGAACTTCGCGGTGGCCGTCTTCATGATCTTCAGCTCGATGGCCATCGAGAAGTTGTTGAGCAGCACCGACATGATCGGGATGCGCTCGCGCACGGCGGTCTCGAAATCCATCCCGGTGAAGCCGATGGCGGCGTCGCCCCAGACGTTCACGCAGAGCTTGTCGGGCTTGGCGAGCTTGGCCCCCATCGCGAGTCCGAGGCCGTAGCCGAGCTGGGTCGTCTTGCCCCAGCCGATGTAGCTCAGCGGCTCCGTGGGCTCCCAGAACGGCGAGATCTGGTCGCGCGGGCTGCCGGCGTCGTGGGTGATGATCGTGTTGGCGACGTCGACGGTGTGCATCAGATCCCACAGCACGCGATACGGCGAGAGCGGCTTGGTGTCTTGCGTGAGCCGCGGCATCCACTTGGCCATCCAGTCGGTCTTGAGCTGCTTGATCTCCTGGGTCACCGCGGTGGCGCGGCCGCGCGGGCCGCCGCGCAGCCGGTCGCGGACCTCGATGATCAGCGCGTCGAGCGTGAGCCCGGCGTCGCCGACCACGGCCAGCTCGGCGGCCACGTCCTTGTTGATGTCGGCCGCGTCCAGGGTGGCGTGGACGAGGCGCTTGCCCTTGGGCATGGCCACACCGTAGTTGGTGCTCGCGAAGCTACAGCCGATGCCGAAGATGAGGTCGGCGTTCTGGAGGAAGTGGTGGAGCTGGTGGGAGATCGACCGGCCGCCCGAGCCCAGCGAGAGCGGATGGTTCTCGGGGAACGCGCTCTTGCCCTGAAGGCTCGTGGTCACCGGCGCCTCCAGCAGCTCGGCCAGCTCGCGGAGCTGGCGCCACGCCTTCGCGTAGTGCACGCCTTGCCCCGCGTAGATCACGGGCCGCTCGGCGGCCACGAGCGCGGCGGCGATCTCGGTGACCGCGCGCGGGTCGGGCGCCGTGCGCAGCCGCGGAGCCGGCGTGTACGTCCACCCGTCCGGGACCTCGGCGGCGAGAATGTCGGTGGGCAGCTCGACCAGCACGGGACGCGGCCGGCCGTTCTTCACCTGAGTGAACGCGCGGCGCATGGCATCCGGCAGCGATTCGGGCAGGATCACCTGCTCGGACCATTTGGTGACGTGCTGGAAGTTCATGAAGGCGCTGAAGTTCGGCGGGATGTTGAGGAGTCGCCGCGGATAGCCGCCCGGAAGCACCACGATCGGCACGGAATCGCCGTACGCCTGCGCGACGCCGCCGAACGCGTTCTCGGTTCCCGGCCCGTGCTGCATCGCGAACACGCCGATGCGCTCGCCGGAGGTCACCCGGCTCACCGCGTCGGCCATGTGCAGGCCCGTCCGCTCCTGCCGCACGATGATCGTGCGAATGTCCGCCTCGGCCGCCGCCTCCAGCACGTGGTTGACCGGATACCCGATCAAAAATTCCACGCCTTCCTTCTTGAGAATCTGGGCAACTACCGCCGACCCTTTCATGCATTCCTCCCGTTGTGATCGTTCGTCCTGTGGTCGAGCATACGACGGTATTCACTGACAATGGGGAAAAGGCGACGCTCCCAGACAAAGCCATTGATCGACAATGGGGGGAACGAGACGTTCCCCCCATTTCCCCCCTGTTCGGAGCGCGTGGTTACTTGCCGATCGCTTTGTTCAGCTCGGCGCCCGGGACGAGGCGGCCGTGGAGCGGGAGATGGCGCTCGACGTTCAGCTTGAGACGGTCGATGTTCTCGGCGAGGCTGACGTTGAACACGCTGGGCGGCGACATGTACTTGGCGTTCTCGGCCACCGGCGTGAAGGCGTCGGCTTGGCTCAGCAGCTTCTCGTTCGGCAGGTACACCATGAGCATGCCGTCGTGGTGCATGATGCCGGCGATCTGGTGGAGCTCCACCGTCCGCGCGCCGTCGGTCATCACCCGCTTGTCGCCCACGCCCTCGACCGTGACCTTCCGCTTGGCCTTGCCCTGGTTGTCCGGCGCCACCGTCGCGGGAGTGGAGAGCGACCACTCGAAGAACGGCCGGTTCACCTCGCTGGTGATCACGGTCACGCCCTCGGCCGCGAAGGTGCGCACGCCGCCGGAGTGATCGTAGTGGTGGTGGCTGTTGATCAGGTACCGGATCGGCTTGTTGGCGACGAGCTTCTTGGTCTCGGCGAGCACGGCCAGCGCCCGCTCCTCGTTCAGCGGCGCTTCCACCACGATCACGTGATCCTTCATCTCGATGACCGCGCTGTGGTGGGACCCTCCGGTCAGGTACCAGACGCCCTCGGCCACCATCTGGGTAGCCACTCTGGAGTACACGTTCGTGGCCTGACGAACGGGATCGGGCACCTTGATATCGACGGGCGCGTTCGGCTTGAAGGTGTCCACGGTCAGGGCCAGGCTCGGGAACCCGCCCGCGGTCTGCTCGATGACCCGCGGGAACATGATGCCGCCCCCGAAGTCCTGGTAGGTCGAGTAGGTCACCTCGACCGGCATGTCGCCGACCACCGGGTGGGCGACCAGGCCTTCGACCTTGGTGACGAGGTTCTTGTCGTTGACGGTCGCCTTGATCTTGAATCGGCCGGGGACCGCGAACGAGATCGTCCGCCCTTCGACCGTGCCCTTGTTGGCCATGGCGGCCTTGACCACGCCGTGCGGGGTCGCCCAGAGCTGGAACTGCCGTTCGGCGAGCGCGATCGGTGTCGGCGTCGCCGCGTCGCCCGCCGTGTTCCAGGCGTGGTCGCCGCTCACCGCGAAGTTCACATTCTGGTCGCCGCGGACGTACGCTCCGCCCGCGCGCGGCGGCTCCAGGACCCGCGCCTGCACGGTCTCGTCCCGCATCGAGGCGGTCTCGTAGTTCAGCGTCCGCTTCGTGCTCTTGATGTGGAACCGCGGCCACGGCGCGCCCGGCGCCTCGCTCTGGCCGACGGCGTAGCTCATGCCGTTGGCCGTGAGCTCATAGGACTTCAAGTTGGCCGCGCCCATCGCCTTGGCGACGCCTTCGAGCGTCACCTTTCCGTTCTGGGCGTAGGCGGCGAGGGGAAACAGCACGAACACCGCCACGATCGACGCCAGTGCTTTCCTCATGGTGTGGTCTCCTTGCGAAAAGTCCCTGATGTCTCGCCTGAAACCGTGTCGATGTCAAGCACCCCGACGGGGTACACTGGCGCCTCGAGGAGGAGATCCGATGCCGCTCGCACCTCGCGAATACGCCGAGGCGTTGCTGGCCGAGGCGCGCGAAACCCACCCCTGGTTGCACCATCGGCTCTTCCGGAGGATCTGCGACGGCGAGCTGGCGCGCGACCAGGTCCGCAACGTCGTCCGCGAGCAGGGCGCGTTCTTCCTCGACACCCTGCGCCACGCGGCGTGGAAGATCATCTCGGTCGGCGGCTTCACCCCGA
The DNA here is from genome assembly GCA_035317605.1 of Candidatus Acidiferrum sp. Classification (GTDB taxonomy): domain Bacteria; phylum Methylomirabilota; class Methylomirabilia; order Rokubacteriales; family CSP1-6; genus DATHGT01. The sequence goes on from DATHGT010000247.1 coordinate 10,011, forward strand.
GCTTCGAGGATCTGGAGCGCCAGCGCGCGCTGATCCCGCTCGTGGTCGAAGAGGGTGGCCACGACACCATCGGCGGCAAGCAGACTGCCCACGCGTATCTGTTCGTGCGCCTCTGCGAGGGGCTCGGCTGGACCCGCGACGAGGTGTTCTCGACGGCCTACCTGCCGACCACCATCATCGAGAAGAACGAGCTGTTCCAGCTCCAGCGCGAGGGCACGCTGGAGGCGCTGTGCGGCGGCAACATCGCCACCGAGTCCATCAACCACATCGTGTCGGCGCGCATGGCCGCGGCCATGGAGAAGCACTACGGCGTCCCCCGGGCCAGCCTCGACTTCTACTACGAGCACATGGAAGTCGAGGAAGACCACGGCGAGCGCGCCATCCGGATCCTGGCCAAGATCGCCCTCACGGACGTGACGCAGGCGCGGGGCCGTCTCGCGCTGCGCCGCGCGATCACCGTGCGCCGCCTCTGCGCCGACGGCATGTACGAAGCATTCATCTCCAAGGAGCGATAGGAGCGATAGTCATGGCGATCCAGACGGCACCGGCCGGCGTCGATCAGTTCGTGGCGAACCTCAGAGCGGCGGGGCTCGACGCGCCGTGGACGCGGCCGGGGCCGCTGATCGCGCCGAAAGCCAGCGCGGCGCAGTCGCGGCATTGGCGCTGGGCGCAGATCGAGCCGCTCGTGCATCAGGGGCCGGAGTTCATGAAGCCGGGGCGCGGGGCCGAGCGCCGGATCCTCCGTCTCGACAATCCGGGCGTCCCCGAGCGCACGGCCACTCACACGATCTCGGTGGCCGTGCAGTATCTGCTGCCCGGTGAGGTCGCGCCCGCGCACCGTCACACCCCCAACGCCGTGAGGTTCATGCTCCACGGCGAGGGCGCGTTCACGACCGTGGAAGGCGACAAGTGCGTGATGCGCCGGGGCGACCTCGTGGTCACGCCGACGATGACGTGGCACGATCACGGCAACGAGGGCGCCGAGCCCGTGGTCTGGACCGACGGCCTCGACTCGCCGGTCGTGCGCTATCTCGAGAACCTCCACATGGACCCGTACGAGGGCGAACAGCAGCCCGTGCGCGAGGGCCCGCCCTCCAGCTCCGTCTACTACCGGTGGGCCGACAGCTACGCCGAGCTGCTCCGGCGCGCGTCCGGCGAGGCCGACCCCTTCGACGACGTGCTGATGGAGTATCGCGATCCCAAGACCGGCCGCTCGGTGGTGCCGACGCTCGGCTGCTATCTCCAGCTGCTCCGTCCTGGTGTCCACACCCGCGCCCATCGCCAAAGCTCCAGCGCGGTCTACCACGTGGTCAGCGGCCGCGGCCGCACGATCGTCGACGGCGAGACCTTCGACTGGGTCGAGGGCGATTTCTTCGCGGTCCCGCCGCGCGCCGTCCACGAGCACGCCAATCCCGGCGCCGAGCCGGCGATCCTGTTCTCGTTCCAGGACGTCCCGCTGCTGCAGGCCCTCGGCCACTACCGGATGGACGCGTAGCCCCCCGAGGTCTCCGGAGCGAAGCGCGCGAAGGCGAGGCTGACCAGGACGAGCAGCGCGGCGGCGACGGCGAGCGCGGTCTCGACGCCGGAGACGTCGGTCACGAAGCCGAGGGCGACGGGACCGAGCATGTAGCCGACGTCGCCGAGCATTCGATAGGTGCTCATCGCGGCGGCGTTCATGCCGGCGGGGGCGACGTCGGCCGCGTAGGCCGCGGGCGCGCCGGCACTCAGCCCGACGGCCACCCCCCACACCACGCACGCGGCCACGAACCACGGGTACGACGGCGCCCACACGAACAGGCCGAGCGAGAGGCCGGCCACCAGCGTCGCGGGCACGATGACGGTCTTGCGCCCGTACCGGTCCACCACGGTGCCCGAGGGGTACACGAGGGCCAGGCCGATGACGCTCGCGATGGCGAGACTCGCGCCGATGCTCCCGGTCGTGAGCCCGAGGCGATCGCGGCCGAGAATCGGGATCAAGCTGAAGATCGCTCCGGTGCGCGCCACCGCGTTGACGAAGCTCACGGTGCCGACGAGGACGAACCCGACGTGCCGCGTGAGCAACCGGATCTGCTGACTGAACGGCGGCAGAGGCGCCGCCTCCGAGGCAACGTCGGCACGCAGGTTCTTCGTCTCCGGGACCCGCAGCCAGGCCACCGCGCTCACGAGCCCACCGGCCACCGCGTAGGCGAGGAACGGCGCCGAGAGACCGAGCCACTTCGCGAGCAGTCCTCCCGGCAGCGGGCCGATGCCGGAGGCGAACAGGAAGACGCCCTGCAACGACGCCATCGTCCGGCCGCGGCGCGCGGTGGTCGTGATGTCGGCCATCACGATCTGGGTGCCGTTGAGCACCAGCGCGGCGCCGGCGCCCGCCACGAAGCGCCCGGCCAGGAAGGCGGCGAAGTCCGGCGCGTAGGCGCAGAGAAGGTTGCCGGCGACGGTCACGAGGCCGCCGAGGGCCAGCGTCGCCCGGCGGCCGAGCCCGTCGGCCAGGCGTCCGGAGGGGAGCGCGATGAGGAAGCGCGCGAGGCCGTAGACGGAGATCGCCAGCCCGACCGAGGCCTGGGACACGCCGAACGAGCGCGCGTAGAGCGCGAGGGCGGGGACCACGCTGCCGAATCCCAGCTCGTAGAAGAAGACCAGCAGGCACATCCACACGAAGATGCGATCGGCGCGCGCGGTCGGCATGCGGATCGTATGATAGAGCGCCACACCGACGGTTGGGCGAGCCGCAGCCGCAGCCACGTCGCGGGGCTGGGGCCCCGCCGTGCGAGGCGAGCGAAATAAAAGGAGATCACCATGGCTCTGGGATTCGCGCTGTTCGCCGGCGTCGCGTCAGACGTCATACGCGCTTCCGCCCGCGAGGCGGAGACGCTCGGGTACACCTCGTTCTGGGTCAACCATCCCGGCGCGACCGACGGGCTGGCCTCGCTCGGCGTGGCCGCCAAGGAGACGCGGCGGATCGCGCTGGGGATCGGCGTGATCCCGCTGCACACGCGCGGATCCGAGGACATCGCGGAGGGCGTGCGCGCGCAGGCGCTGCCGCTCGACCGCCTGCTCCTCGGCGTGGGCAGCCCGAACCCGGGCGCTCTGGCCCGCGTGCGTTCCGGGATCGCCGACCTGCGCTCGCGTCTTCAGACGCGACTGGTCATCGCCGCGCTCGGACCGCAGATGTGCCGGCTGGCCGGCGAGGTCGGCGACGGCGTGCTGCTGAACTGGGTGACTCCGGAATACGCGCGGCGCTCCGCGGACCTCGTGCGCGAGGGCGCGGTGGCGGCCAAGCGCCCGGCGCCGACGATCTTCGCGTACGTGCGGCTGGCCCTCGGCGCGGCCGCTCACGATCGGCTGGTCACCGAGGCCAACCGCTACGCCGCCGTCCCGGCCTACGGCGCCAACTTCGAGCGCATGGGCCTGAAGCCCGAGACGACCGCGATCGCCGCCCACACGCCCCAGGACATCGCGACCGCGCTCGCGAAGTGGCAGGGCGCGGTCGACGAGGTGGTGCTGCGCGCGATCACCGCGGCCGATACCGTCGACGAAACGGTCGCCCTCGTCCGCGCGGCGCGACCCTGAAGTGCAATCAGGAAAGGAGAACTCCGTGAACGAGGAGAAGAAGTCATGAACGTGGGATTCATCGGGCTCGGGACCATGGGCCGCCACATGGCGGCCAACCTGATCAAGGGCGGCCACAAGGTCACGGTCTATGACGTGCGCCGCGAGGCCGCGGAGCCGCACGTCAAGGCCGGCGCCACCTGGGCCGCCTCGCCGCGCGCGGTGGCCGAGGCCGCCGACATCGTGTTCACCTCGCTGCCCGGCCCCGTCGAGGTCGAGGCGGTGGCCCTCGACGAGAAGGGCGGGCTCATCGCGGGACTCACCGCGGGCAAGGTCTACTTCGATCTCTCGACCAACTCGCCGACGCTGGTGCGACGGATCTACGACGTGTTCAAGTCTCGCGGGATCCACATGCTCGACGCGCCGGTGAGCGGCGGCCCCAAGGGCGCCGAGACTCGCAAGCTCGCGCTCTGGGTCGGCGGCGACGAGGACGTCTACCAGCGCTGCAAGCCCGTGCTCGACGCCATCGGCGATCAGCCGTACTACGTCGGGCCCATCGGCGCCGGCTCCGTCGCCAAGCTCGTCCACAACTGCGCCGGCTACGTGATCCAGACCGCGCTGGCCGAAGTATTCACGATGGGTGTGAAGGCCGGCGTCGACCCGCTCACGCTGTGGAAGGCCGTGCGCCAGGGCGCGGGCGGCAGGCGCCGCACGTTCGACGGCCTCGTCGACCAGTTCCTTCCGGGGAAATTCGACCCGCCGGCGTTCGCGTTACGTCTGGCCCACAAGGACGTCACGCTGGCCACGGCCCTCGGCCGCGAGCACAAAGTCCCCATGAAGCTCGCCAACATCACGCTCGAAGAGATGACCGAAGCCCTGAACCGCGGCTGGGCCGAGCGCGATTCACGGGTGGCGATGCTGCTCCAGGAAGAGCGCGCCGGCGTCGACATCAAGGTCCCCGCCGACGTGCTCAAGAAGGTGCTCGAAGGGGGCTAGGCGATCACGCGATCTTGATCACTCCGGGCGAGATGACCTTGAAGCGGTCGGCGACGAGGGGGTCGTGGCCGGCGACGATGAGTTTCTCGGAGCCGGCCAGCGAGTGGATGGTCTCGAAGCCTTCCAGCATCTCGGGCAGGCTCGTGATGATCTGGGTCGGCTGACGCGTCTCGACGTTGTGGTAGAAGTGCGAGGCATCCGACGTGAGCACGACGGTGCCGCGCTCGGTCTCCACGGTGACGATCTGCAGCCCCGCGGTGTGGCCGCCCACCCGGTACACGCGGATGCCCGGCAGGACTTCGTGATCGCCGTGGACGATGCGCATGCGATTGGCATAGTTCAGCGGGACCACCTGCATGAGCTGCTCGACGTTGGCCGAGCCGCGGAAGGCGGGCATGGCCGCGTAGCGGCCGGTCCAGAACGCGACCTCGTCCCGCTGGACCCAGAAGTTCGCGCGCGGGAACAGGCTGTGGCCCGCCCAGTGGTCGTAATGCAGGTGGCTGATCAGGGCCATCGGGATGTCGGCGGCCTTGAGACCGACGCGCTCGACCACCGCGGCCGGGCTTTCATAGTTGCGGATGCCGCGGGCCGCGGCGTCGTCTTCGAGGAACCCGGTGTCGAAGAGCACGGGGTGCGGGCCGCCCAGGATCACCCAGACGAAGTAGTGCAGGGTCAGCGGATCGTGGCGGTTGTCCCGGTAGAAGAACTGACAGGTGAAGGTGTCGCGTTCGCCGTACTTCAACGCGTAGACTTCGTACATGGTCACCTCTGATCCGCGTCGCGCGGATTCCTCTGATTCGCTCGCGGTGGATTCCTCGCTGGCGCCGAAGTCTACTCCATCGTGGTGGCCGGGCGAGTGAGTGCGTGACATTGCACGACTTCCCTGCCATGATGAAGCGACACTCCCGAGTTTGATGGCGACCCCGAAGAAACGAGCCAAGCCCAAGCGGGCGACCGCCGCGCCCAAGCGCCGGCAGCCCCGCCGAGTCTCCACGCCGCGCGCCCGCGCGATCACCGAGGCGCCGCCGATCGCGGAAGCGCCGGAGCTGAGCCTCGCCGCCGAAACCGCTCCGGCGATCGAGTCGGTACCGGAGCCCCCGCTCCCGCTCACCACGCCCGAGATGTTGTTCGCCGAACGGGTGCCCGCGTCGGAGCCCGATCGACCGTACCCCGCGAGCCGGCGCGCGATCTTCTTCGACGTCGAGAACACGAGCCGCGCCCAGCACATCGCCCGCGTCATCGATCACCTCCAGATCGATCACCTCGGCCGCCGGACCGAATTCTTCGCCGTCGGCAACTGGCGGGTCATCGGTCACGACACCGCGCGGCTGCTCGCGCGCTACGGCGCCGGCCTCGTGCACAGCGCGCCCTCCGTCGGCGTTCGCGACTGGAGCGACCTGCGCATCGCGGTCGCGGCGGGGGCCTGGCTGGCGAGCGCGCGCCCCGGCGACGTGATCGAGATCGTCTCCGACGACCGCGCCTTCGACGCGGTCGGAGACGTCGCGGCTGGCCTGGGCATCACCTTCCGCCGGCTGTCGTATCGCGGGCTGGCGGGCGCGCCGGTCGAGGAAGTGCCCGCCGCGGTGCCCGAGCGGGTCGTCGAGACCCGGACGACCGAGGACCGGCGCGGTCAGCAGCGGTACCGCGGGCGCTATCGCGGTCGCCACGAGCGCAGGCCCGGGCCGTCGCACGCCCCGGTGCCGGCCTCTCACGCCGCGCCGCCGCGCGAGGTCAAGGCGGCGGAACCCGTGACGCCGGGCCCGGAGCCGCACACCGCGCCTCACGACGAGATCATCAACGTCGTCCACGATTTGATCCGCGCCAACCCCGGGCGCACGGTCAGCATCGACACGCTGGCCAACGCGCTGAAGTCGCGCGGCTTCAGTCGGCCGTCCGGCTCGCCCCGGCTGATCACCCGGCTGCGCCGTCTCAAGGAGATCGAGCTGAGCCGCACCGGGATGATCACTTTCGTCGACTCCGCGCCCGGAGGGGAAGCATCGCCGCCGCCCGCGGAGACGCCCGAGACGCCAGAGATGCCGGAGTCGCCGGAGTCGACGGAGTCGACGGAGGAGACACCCGCGCCGAGCACCCACGACGCCGCCCTGAGCGAGACCGTCGCGGAAGCGGCGGCGCCCTCCGACTTCGACGAGGACGAGGGGCCGCAGCCCGGCAACGAGAGGATCCCGTCCTCCAGGATCCCGTCAGCCAGGATCCCATCCGCCGCCAGGATCCCATCAGCCAGGATCCCATCCGCCAAGATCCCGTCCGCTCCACCCGCGACCGACGACGGCAATGCGCGTCGCCGACGGCGTCGCGGGGGTCGTCGCCGGCGTGGGCGAGGCCCGCCGCAACCGACCCCCACATCCTGAGGTGACCGCCGACACCCTGGCTGTGCTCGAGCGCATCGAGCGCAAGGTGCTGTGGCTCAGCGCGTTCATGGTCCACCACGCCAACTCGCGGGCCACCGACGGCACCAAGGTCGGTGGGCACCAGGCCTCGTCGGCGTCGCTGGTGAGTCTGCTCACCGCGCTCTACTTCCACGCGCTGCGCCCGGACGACGTGGTCGCCCTCAAGGCTCACGCGGCGCCCGCCTTCTACGCGATCCAGTATCTGCGCGGCCGTCTCGACGCCGACGGGCTCCGCACGCTCCGGAGCTATGGCGGACTTCAGGCGTATCCGAGCCGGCTCAAGAACCCGGACGTCGTCGATCTCTCGACCGGCTCGATGGGGCTCGGCGCGGTGGCGGCGACGTTTGGCGCGCTGGGTAGCCGCTATCTCTCCGCTCACGCCGACGGTGACGCGCGCCGGCCGCGCGGTCCGCGGCGCTTCATCGTGATGGTCGGCGACGCCGAGCTGGACGAGGGCAACGTGTGGGAGGCCCTCGGCGAAGAGGGGGTGTCCGGGCTCGACAACGTGCTCTGGATCGTCGACGTCAACCGGCAGAGCCTCGACCGCGTCGTGTCCGACACGAAGGCGCGCCAGCTGCCCGCGCTGTTCGACGCGTTCGGCTGGCGGGTCATCGAGTTGCGCTACGGGCGGCGTCTTCAGGCGCTCTTCGCGCGCCGTGGCGGAACGCGGCTGCGCGCGCGACTCGACGCGATGTCCTACGCGGAATACCAGAGCCTCTTGCGCGTGCCGCCCGCGACGGTCCGCAAGGCGCTGGTGGCGGGCGCCGACGGTCCCGACGCGACGGTCGAGCGGCTGCTCGCCTCGGTCGACGACGCCGAGCTGCCCGGACTCATCGGTGACCTCGGTGGTCACGACCTCGCCGCGATCCTCGACGCGTTCGCCGAGGCCGAGGCCACGCACGGCCGGCCATGCGTGATCCTCGCCCACACGATCAAGGGCTGGGGTCTGCCGATGGCGGGCGATCCGCTCAATCACACCGCGCTCTTGAGCCGGCCGCAGATCGAGGCGCTCCGCGATTCGCTCGGCGTGGCTCCGGGCGCCGAGTGGTCGGGCTTCGATCCCGGCAGCCCGGAGGCCGAGCTGATCGCGGCGCTGCCGCCGCTGTTCACGGCGCCCACGCCGGGACTGACACCAGAAGTGCCCGAGGCGCTGGGCGAGACGTATCCCGACGACAGCTCCACGCAGGAGGCGTTCGGGCGTGTGCTCGGCGCGCTCAGCCGCTTGCCCCTCGCCGAGGCGATCGTCACGGTCTCCGCCGACGTCGCGGTCACCACGCACCTCGCGGGCTGGATCAACCGGCGTGGTATCTGGGCGGCGGAGCCGCGGCGCGATTTCTTCGCGGAGCTGCCGCAGGCCGTGCGGTGGACCGAGGGTCCGCGGGGCCAGCACGTGGAGCTGGGCATCGCCGAGCACAATCTCTTCCTGCTGCTCGGCGCGCTCGGACTCTCGGCGGAGCTGGAAGGCGTGCCGCTGCTGCCGATCGGCACGCTCTACGATCCGTTCGTCACCCGCGGGCTCGACGCGCTCTACCACGCGCTGTATTCGTGCGGACGCTTCATCGTCGTGGCCACACCGTCGGGCGTGAGTCTCTCGCCCGAGGGCGGCGCCCATCAGTCCGTGATCACGCCGGGGATCGGCATCGCGCTTCCCGCGATCACCTACTTCGAGCCGGCCTTCGCGCGCGAGGTCGAGTGGATCCTGCTCGCCGCGCTGGCGGACCTCGCAGCGCGCCGCGGCGAGAGTCTTTATCTCAGACTGTCGACGCGGCCGATCGACCAGCGGCTGGCGCCGCCCGCCGACGCGGCCCAGCGCGAGCGCGTGCTGCGCGGCGGCTATCGTCTCGTCGACGCGCGGCGGGCGCCGGGATACGATCCCGACCGCGCGGTCCACCTCTTCGCGGCGGGCGTGATGGTGCCGGAAGCGCTGGCCGCGAGTCGCGCTCTCGCCGCGGAGGGCATCTTCGCCAACGTGTTCGTGGTCACGAGTCCCGACCGTCTCTACCGAGGGATGACGGGGAGTGATCCGCGTGGACGCGACGAGGGGCACGCGGCCGTATCGCGCCGCCACATGTCACCAATCGAGCTCGTCAGCGCTGACGAGGAGGACGTCCCGGTCGTCTCGGTGCTCGACGGCCATCCCCACACGCTGGCGTTCATCGGCTCGGCCCTCGGCGTCACCCAGATCCCGCTCGGAGTCTCCGATTTCGGACAGTCCGGAGCGCGCGACGACCTCTACCGCCACTACGGCATCGACGCCGCCTCGATCACTCGCGCCGCCCGCACGCTGCTCGGTCTCTGAGCGTCAGCCCGTTCGCAGCGCGACCGCCGCCTGGTGAGTCGGCGTGGACCACGCGCGGAACCACCAGGCGGCCGGATCGTCGAGGGGCGGGGGCGCGAACGCGATCCGCCACGCGCCGTCGGCCTCACGCCGGAACTCGAAGCGATCGAGGGGAAGCGAGAGCCCGAGCCCGTGCGCCTTCACGTACGCCTCTTTCAGCGTCCAGTATTCGAAGAACCGGCGCGCCTGCTGGTCGGGCTCGGCGGCGGCGATGTCTCGCCGCTCTCCGGGCGTGAAGTACCGGTCGGCGACCTCGAGCGGGGCGGCGCGCGAGGCGTCTTCGACGTCGACGCCGACCGGCCGGTCGTTCACGACCGCGCACGCCACCAGCGATCGCGTGTGCGACAGGCTGAAGCGCAGAGTCGACGCCGGCGCGGCGATGCTCGGCTTGCCGTACGAGTCGGCGCTGAACGTCCATCGTTCCGGAGCGACCGGCGCATAGCGGGAGAGCGCCAGCCTCACGAGCCCGTGCGCGACCAGAAAGGCCAGACGGTCCTCGTCGAAGTGGAACCGTCGCTGCCGCGCGTACTCTTCGTCGGACAGGAGCGCCAGCAGTCGTTCGCGATTGGCGGACTCGCGCCAGGCCGCCGGCTCGGCGAGCCACACGCACACGTCGTCGGCGCCGAGCGCCTCGCTGGAGTCGACGAGCGCTTCGTATCCGGGCGCGAGCCGATGGTGCAGGAGCCGCGGCGTGCGCGCGCTCATCGGACCCATCATAGCGATCCTCTGAACGGCGGGCCGTGCCTCGCGTATAATTCGGCTTGAATGAGTACGGTAACGGCCGCCCACAAGCACGTGCTTCGGCAGGAGCTGGAAGCGATCGTCGGGCGTGGGGGTGTGCTGTCCGATCCTGACGAGCTGCTGGTCTACGAGTCGGACGGGCTCACGATGTTCCGGGCGCTGGCCGACTTCGTCGTCTTCCCCACGAGCGTCGAGCACGTCTCCGCGATCGTGAAGCTGGCCAACCGGGAGTCGATGCCGTTCGTGGCGCGCGGCGCCGGCACCGGGCTCTCCGGCGGGTGCCTGCCTTCCGAGGGCGGGATCGTGATCTCGCTGATGCGCATGAACCGGGTGCTCGAAGTCGACTACGACAACCAGATCGCGGTCGTCGAGCCCGGGTTGGTCAACCTGCATCTCTCGTGGGCGGTGGAGCCGCGCGGCTATTACTACGCGCCGGATCCGTCGAGCCAGCAGGCGTGCACGATCGGCGGCAACATCGCCAACAACTCCGGCGGTCCCCACACGCTCAAGTACGGGGTGACCACGAACCACGTGCTGGGCCTCGAAGTGGTCATGCCCGACGGAGAGATCGTGTGGCTGGGCGGCCGCACGCGCGACGCCCAGGGCTACGACCTGGCCGGCGTCTTCGTCGGCTCCGAGGGCACGTTCGGGATCGCGACCAAAGTCGTCGTGCGCATCCTCAAGAAGCCGCAGGCGGTGAAGACCGTGCTCGCGGTCTTCGACGCGGTGCCCAAGGCCTCGGCCGCGGTCTCCGCGATCATCGCGCGCGGACTCGTGCCGGCGGCCGTGGAGATGATCGACCAGCTCACGATTCAGGCCGTGGAAGACGCGTTCGGCTGCGGCTATCCGCGCGACGCGGCCGCGGCCCTGCTCGTGGAGCTGGACGGCCTGCGCGTCGGGATGGAGATCCAGGCCGAGCGCATCGTGCAAGCGTGTCGCGACGCGGGAGCGCGCGAAGTGAGAACGGCGCGCGACGAGGCCGAGCGCGCGCTGCTCTGGAAGGGCCGGAAGTCGGCGTTCGGCGCCTACGGGCGGATATCGCCCGCCTACATGGTCATGGACGGGGTGATCCCGCGCACCAAGCTGCCGTACGTGCTGGAGCGCGTGAACGAGATCGTGGCCGCGCACGGGCTGCGGGTCGGCAACGTCTTCCACGCCGGCGACGGCAACCTGCACCCGAACATCCTCTACGATCCGCGCAAGCCGGGCGAGGAGGCGCGCGTGGTCGAGGCGGGCGCCGAGATCATGAAGCTCTGCGCCGAGGTGGGCGGATCGATTTCCGGAGAGCACGGGATCGGCCTCGAGAAGGCCGACTTCATGCCGCTCATCTTCTCGGCCGCCGACCTCGCGCTGATGCAGCGGCTCAAGAACGCCTTCAACCCCACCGGCCTCTGCAACCCGGGTAAGGTGTTTCCGACCAAGAAGTCGTGCGTCGAGGTCGGGCCCGTCGCCTACCGGCCGCATCCGATCGAAGAGAAGGGACTCGCCCAGCGCTTCTAGCGCGGGCGTGTCGTCCGCCCGTGGAAGCTGTTCCGCTCGACAAGCTGCGCGCTATCGTCGGTCCTGCCCACGTGCTCTCCGGCGTCGATCTCTCGCCGTACGTCGTCGACGGGCGCACGCCGGAAACCGCGGTCTTTCCCGGCTCGCTGGACGAAGTCCGCGCGGTGGTCGAGCTGGCCGCGGGCGCCGCGATTCCCATCGTGACGTGGGGCGGCGGCACCGCCGCGTCGGTGGGCACGCCGATCGCGCCCGATCGTCCGGGGATGGTGCTGGGCCTCGGCCGAATGAATCGACTGGTCGAGCACGAGCCCGGCGACCTCACGGCCACCGCCGAGGCGGGGATGGCCGTCGCGGCGTTTCAGACGGCGTTGCGAGCGCGAGGTCAGTGGCTCTCGCTCGACCCTCCGGATCCCGAGCGCGCCACGCTCGGCGGGGTGATGGCCGCCAACGCCGCCGGCCCGCGCCGCCATCTCTACGGCGGCGCCCGCGACCTCGTGATCGGCATGACCGTGATCGCCGCCGACGGCTCGGTCGTGCGCGCGGGCGGCAAGGTCGTCAAGAACGTCGCCGGCTACGACCTGCCCAAGCTCTTCGTGGGCTCGTACGGCACGCTGGCGGTCATCGTCGACGTCACCGTGAAGCTGCGTCCGTTGCCCGAGGAAGAACGGTTGGTCAGCCTCCGCTTCGAGCGTCTCAAGGACGCCGCGACCGCCACGCGCGCGCTGATGGCCTCGGACCTCATTCCCAACGCCCTCGAGCTGCTCGACCCCGACGCGGCGCGGGTGCTCGATCCGTCGCTGCCCGCCCACGCGATGCTGGTGGTCGGCTTCGACGGGCTCACGGAGCAGGTCCAGTGGCAGTGCGACGAGCTGGCGTCTCTTGTCGGCCCTCTGGGCGGCGCCGGTCTCAAGCTCCTGCCGCCCGAGACGTGGGACCGGCTGGGATCCGTGGTGGCGGCGGCGCTCGGCGGAATGCCGGCGGCGGTGATGCGTCTGTCCGTCATGCCGGCCCAGGCCGGTGAGGTGATGGAACAGGCCGCGCTGGCCGCCCGCGCGCGGGGACTCCTCACCGCGTGCGCCGCGCACGCCGGCCTCGGCGTGGTCCGCACGGCGTTGTTCTCGCCGCGCGAGGGCGGCGAGATCGCTCCGGTCGCGGCCGCGCTCGCCGACTGGCGCGCGATCGCGCGGGGCGCCGGCGGTCACGCCGTGCTCGAGTGGGCGCCGCTGGCCGTCAAGTCACAGGTTCCCGTGTGGGACGACGCGGGCGCGGCCGGACGGATCATGCAGCGCATCAAGGCCCAGCTCGATCCGCAGAATCTCCTGAACCCCGGACGCTTCGTGGCGGGGATCTGAGCGCCATGGCCCACGCGACCGTCGACGCGCCGAATCCTCCAGCCGGTCTGTCGCTTCACGGCCTGTCGGTCGAGGGCGTCAACCAGTGCGTGCACTGCGGACTCTGCCTGGCATCCTGTCCCACGTTCTCCGAGCTCGGCACCGAGATGGATTCGCCGCGCGGGCGCATCTTCATGATCAAGTCGCTCGCCGAGGGGCGGATGTCGCTGACCGACTCGGTGACCAATCACCTGTCGCTCTGTCTGGACTGTCGCGCGTGCGAGACCGTGTGTCCGGCCGGCGTGCCGTACGGGCGGCTCATCGAGGCCGCCAAGGCCGAGATCGAGCACGCGCGTCCCGGCGGCACCGCGCGCCGGATCTTCCGCGGGCTCAACTTCGGCGTGCTGCTGGGGCATCCGTCGGTGCTGCGCGCGGCCGCCGCGGCGCTGCGCGTCTACCAGGTGAGCGGGCTGCAGCGCCTGGCCCGCGCCACCGGCCTCACCCGCGCGCTGCCGGGGACGCTTCCCGCGTGGGAGCGGCTGCTGCCTTCGATCCCCGCGCGATCCGAGCGCAGGAAGCTTCCGCCGCGAATCGCCGCCGAGGGCGAGCGACGGGGACGGGTCGCGCTGCTCGAGGGCTGCATCCAGTCCGTGGTCTTCGGCGCCCACAACCGGGCCACCGCGCGCGTGCTCGCGCTGAACGGGTGGGAAGTCGTGACGCCGCGAGCCCAGGGCTGCTGCGGCGCTCTCAACGCCCACGGCGGCGATCACGCAGGCGCGCTGGATCTGGCCCGGCGCACGATCGACGCGTTCGATGGGTGCCAGGCGGACGCGATCGTGGTCAACACGTCGGGCTGCGGCGCTCACATGAAGGCCTACGGGACGCTGCTCGCCGGCGATCCGCGGTACCGCGAGCGCGCCGAGCGCTTCGCGCGCTCGGTGCGCGACGTCTCCGAGTTCCTGGCCGGCGCGCCGTTGCGCGGGCCGCTGGCCCCGGTGCCGATGACGGTCGCGTACCACGATCCCTGTCACGTCGTGCACGGCCAGAAGATCCGGACCGAGCCGCGCCGGCTGCTCGCCCAGATTCCCGGACTGAAGCTCGTGGATCTCGTGGAGTCGGACTGGTGCTGCGGCTCGGCCGGCATCTACAACCTCACCCAGCCGGAGATGGCCGAGCGGCTCCTCGAGCGCAAGGTTCGGCACGTCGTGGCGACCGGCGCCGAGGCCGTGGTCACCGCGAATCCCGGCTGCATTCTTCAGATCCAGCAGGGTCTGCGCGCGCGGGGAGTCGACGTGAAGGTCCTCCACATCGTCGAACTACTGGATCGAGCGTATGACCGCTGAAGCGACGCGCCCCTCGACACCGGACGAGCACAAGGCGACGGCCCCGACCACGCTCGGGTGCTGGGTGCTGACGATCTCGGATACGAAGACGCCCGAGACCGACACCAGCGGCGCGCTGATCCGAGAACGGTTGACCGCCGCCGGCCATCGCGTGGTCGGGTCGAGCATCGTGCGTGACGAGCCGGCCGACGTGCAGCGGATCATCCGCGAAGCGGTCGCGGACGCGTCGGTGCAGGTCGTCATCTTGACCGGCGGCACCGGCATCACGTCGCGGGATTCGACGTTCGAGGCCGTGGAGGCGATGCTCGACAAGCGGCTGCCCGGGTTCGGCGAGCTGTTCCGCATGCTGTCGTTCCAGGAGATCGGCGCCGCTGCCATGCTCTCGCGCGCGCAGATGGGCATCCACGCGCGCCGCATCGTGGTCTCGCTGCCCGGCTCGCCCAACGCCTGCCGCCTCGCTCTCGACAAACTCCTGCTGCCGGAGATGGCCCATCTCGTCCGAGAAGTTTCTCGCTAGCGCCCTCTTCGTGACGGTGATGCTGGCCCAGCTGGGGAGTGGGACGCCGCTGCAACGATCGCTCGATCAGCTCGAACGGTCGGTCACGCGGCCGTTGCCCCAGGCGCCGCCGCCGCCTGCCTCGCGCCCGAGCGACGTGTGGGTGCCCGATCGATTCACGAGCGATCCGGCCAGCGGCCAGCTGATCACCCTTCCCGGGCACTGGGAGCGCCGGCTTCCGAGCGGCGAGCTGTACGGGCCGCCGACCACGGTCTGCACCTCGACCGGCTGCACGACGATCCCCGCCGGGCCCCGACCGGCGCCCGAGCAGCGCCAGACGCCCTGACGCGGGCGCGCCCGTCTCCGAGAGGGGCACGGGACTGAATGAGCGAGAGCACACGTCGGTCCGATGAGGGCGGCGCTATACTTGGGTGCCCGAAACAGGGAGGTATTGGCATGCGAGGGATCTGGACGTCACGTGCGCTGATCGTGCTGGTCGCGCTGTCGTTGCTGGCCGGAGCGGGGCCGCTCGGGGCCGCTGACGGGCCGACCAAGGTGGGGCCGGCGCCGGCGGCCGCGCCCGAGCTGGCGCGGTTCAACGATCTGCTCGCGGGGCTGGCCGAGAGCCTGAAGCCCGCCATCGTTCACGTGCGGGTGCGCCGGGCCGGACCCTCGAGGGAGCGCGACGTCGATCCCGAGGGTGAGCCGCGTCGCAGCTCGGGCTCGGGCTTCATCATCGAGGCCGACGGCATCATCGTCACCAACGCTCACGTGGTCGAGGGCGCCAACTCGGTCCAGGTGCGTCTCTTCGACGGCCGGCGCTTCCTGGCCAAGGTGCTCGGCAAGGACAGCCGGGTGGACCTCGCGGTGCTGAAGATCGACGGCGCCTCGGGCCTGCCCGTGCTCCCGCTCGGCGATTCCAACCGCATCCGTGTCGGCGAATTCGTGCTCGCCCTCGGGCATCCCTTCGGCCTCGAGCACTCGGTGTCGTTCGGGATCGTGAGCCGCAAGGGCGCGCCGCTGACCGTGGCCGCTCCCGGCTTCGATTTCATCCAGACCGACGCCGCCATCAATCCCGGCAACTCTGGCGGGCCGCTCATCAACATGGCGGGCGAGGTGGTCGGGGTCAACAGCATGGCCGCGCGCAACGGCTCCATCGGGTTCGCCATCCCCTCGGGCCTGGTCCGGACGCTGGTCCCGCAGCTCATGGCCAAGGGCAAGGTCGAGTGGGGCTGGCTCGGCGTGAGCATCGGCGAAGTCTCCGAGGAGGATCTCGACCGGCTGAAGCTGACCGAGGCCAAGGGCGTGCTCGTCCGCTCGGTCATGCCGGGCGAGCCGGCCGATCAGGGCGGGGTGAAGGCCAACGACGTGATCCTCGTCGTCGACGGCAATCGGCTGGACGGTCCGCGCGATCTCCAGCGCGTGGTCTCCTCCACGCCGGTCGGCAAGAAGGTCCGCGTGGTGCTCGTGCGCGAGGGCAAGCAGACCGAAGTCGACGTCACCATCGGCCGCTACCTGGAAGAGGCCGAGGAGAAAGAGAAGCCCGCCGAGAAGAAGTAGGGCTCAGACCGTCGCGCGCGGAGTGGCCAGCGCGGCCAGCGTGGCGCGCGCCCACGGCTCCTCGAGCGTCGGCGCCGGAGCGTAGGTGACGGCTCCGATGATCCGCATGCCGCCCTCCCAGTCCGCCGCCGCATCCTCCAGCACGTCCTCGACCGCCAGCAGGAAGTAGCCGAGGCCGAACGCTTCGCCGCCGGGGACGGGCCGCGGGCCGTCGAGCGCGCGGAGCTTCACGTAACACGTCGCGTCCGGCTCGACCACGATCAGCGTCGCGGTCTGTCGCGCGGTGAGGTTGCGGGCGCTCTGGCTCTTCGCGAGGATCACCAGCCCCATCGTCCCCGCGTCGTGGGCGCGGATCTCGAGGTAGGAGAGCAGCATCGGATGCGGCCGCTGCTCGGCGTCGACGGTGACGAGCGGCACCGCGACGCCCAGACGTTTGAGAAGGTCGCGCTGCGAGAATCGCTCGACGAGCGCGGCCGGCAACCGCGGCCCGAGCGAGCGGCTCACCGCGGGCTCGGCAGGTCTATCGGAGCGTCCACGAACACCGTGTAGCTCCGCGGCTTGACGCTGGCGTGGGCGGGATCGACGTAGACGATCGAGCTCTTGCCCTGGATCTCGCGGGGAAGGATCGACACCCGGATGAAGCTCGTCGCGACCTCGCGGGAGGCGATCGCGTGGACGGGCTCGACGCCGCTCTCGAACCACGCCTCGCCGGGCTTGACCAGCCGTCCAGGATGGTCGCCCACGCGGACTTCCAGCTCGCCTTCCAGCAAGAAGCGAATGCCGCCGCCGCGGTGCCCGTGGGGAAGGGCCTCGCCGCCGGGAGCGAAGTCCACGCGGTCGCAGCGCATGAGATAGGGCTGGTTCGCATCGAGCGCGATCGCGTGTTCGAGCAGGACGTCGCCGCCACCGGGCAACGACACGCCCGCGCGGAGCTCGAAGCGAAGCATCCGCGCGCCGCGCGGCCCCGCGACGATCGCGCATGGGGCCGCTCCGTGCCACGCCGTGCCGCTCTCGACGGTCGTCCGCTCGGTGGTGTCGCTGGAGGCTTCAGCGCCGCCGTCGACGGCGTAGAGCACTCGCGGCGCCGCGGGAAGCGCCACGCTCGTCGCCGGCGTCAGCCGATCCTGGAAGAGCGTGAGCGTGTAATGACTCATAGGGCGGGTCCGAGCGTTGGGCGTATGGGGGCCTTGCGAGGCCCCCATACCGTGAATCTAGCCGCTGGCCTTGGCGGGGTCGGTGCCGGCCGCTTCGGCCTGGCCGTTCGGCGTCGCCTCGCACGCGCCGGCGCCCGCGTGGTGAATCGACAGGTCCTTGATGGTCGGCGAGGTGCCGCACAGCGGGCAGTTGGGGTCGCGCCGCAGCTTGACCTCGCGGAACCGCATGCCGAGCGCGTCGTAGGTGAGCAGCCGCCCGACCAGCTTGTCGCCGATGCCGAGCAGGATCTTCACCGCTTCGGTGGCCTGCACCAGCCCGATCACTCCTGGGAGCACGCCCAGGACGCCGGCCTCGCTTCAGGAGGGGACGAGGCCCGGGGGCGGGGGCGTCGGATACAGGCACCGATAGCAGGGCCCGTCGTTGGGGGCGAAGACCGTGGCCATGCCCTCGAACTGGAAGATCGAGCCGTGGACGTTGGTCTTGCCCGCGAGGTAGCAGGCGTCGTTGACCAGGTACCGGGTCTCGAAGTTGTCGGAGCCGTCGATGATCAGATCGTAGTCCTTGATCGTGTCCATCACGTTGTCGACGGTGATGCGGAAGGGCAGCGGGATCACGTTGACGTCGGGGTTCAGCGCCTTCAGCGCGCGCGTGCCCGACTCGACCTTGGGCTTGCCGATGTCGGCCGTGGTGTGGAGGATCTGGCGCTGGAGGTTGGTGATGTCGACGGTGTCGCCGTCCATCAGGCCGAGCGTGCCCACGCCGGCGGCGGCGAGATAAAGCGCGGTCGGCGAGCCGAGCCCGCCCGCGCCGATCAGCAGCACCTTGGCCCGCAGCAACCGATGCTGTCCCTTGTCGCCGACCTGGGGCAGCAGGAAGTGGCGGCTGTAGCGCTGGATCTGGTCCGGCGTCATCGGCACTTCGCGAACGGTCGGCCGCCCCGACTGCACCCACTTCTGGTAGCCGCCGCCGAGGTTGATCACGTTCTGATACCCGAGGTCCTGCAGCGCCCGGGCGGCGAGGACCGAGCGCAAGCCGCTCTGGCAGTACAGGACGACCGGCGCGGCCGGATCGGTGGCCACGGTGGCCACGCGAAACTCGAGGAAGCCGCGGCTGATGTTGGTGGCCGCCTCGATGTGGCCGTCGCGGTACTCGTCGGGGTCGCGGACGTCGATGACCGTCACCGGCTCGCCCGACTTCAGGCGGCGGTCGAGATCGGCCGGCGTCTCTTCCGGCACGGTCTGCCGCGCCTCGGCGATCATCTCCTTGAGCGTTTTCATAGGCCGATCATACCCACATTCCCCATTCAAGCAAAGGCACCGACCCTCGCTGAACGCGCTGCTATACTCGCCAAGTCTATGAAGGGCATCATCCTCGCGGGGGGCTCGGGGACCCGGCTCTACCCGCTCACCATGGCGATCAGCAAGCAGCTGGTGCCGATCTACAACAAGCCCATGGTGTACTACCCCTTGTCCACTTTGATGCTCGCCGGCATCCGCGAGATCCTCGTGATCACGACCCCGCAGGATCAGGACGGGTTCCGGCGGCTCCTCGGCGACGGCCGTCACCTCGGGCTCTCGATCGAGTACGCGGAGCAGCCGAGGCCGAACGGGCTGGCCGAGGCGTTCATCATCGGCGCGCCCTTCATCGGCGCCGACGCGGTCGCGCTCGCCCTGGGCGACAACGTCTTCTACGGTCACGGCTTCCCGGAGCTGCTGCGCAAGGCCACGGCGCGCGCGAGCGGGGCCACCGTGTTCGCCTACTGGGTGCGCGATCCCGAGCGCTACGGGGTGGTGGAGTTCGACCCCGACGGCCGGGCCATCGGTCTCGAGGAGAAGCCCGTCAAGCCGCGCTCGCACTACGCGGTGACCGGGCTCTACTTCTACGACAACCGCATCGTCGACATCGCGGCTCGCCTGCGGCCCTCGGCGCGCGGGGAGCTGGAGATCACCGACGCCAACGCCGCCTATCTCGCCCTCGACGCCCTGCACGTGGAGAAGCTCGGCCGCGGCATCGCCTGGCTCGACACCGGCACCCATGAGGCGCTGCTCCAGGCCTCCACGTTCATCCAGACGATCGAGGAGCGGCAGGGGTTGATGGTCGCCTGCGTGGAGGAGATCGCGTACAAGATGGGCTACGTCGGCGCCGTCGATATCTTGAAGATCGCCGACACCATGAAGCACAACTCATACGGCGAGTATCTCCGCCGCCTGCTCGACGGTGACGCATGACCGAGCCGATCCAGTGGAGCGCCGAGGCGAAGCGGCGGTTCGAGCTCCAGTCCTACGGTCCGCGACCGGCGATCGAGGGCGTCGAGATCGTGAACCTCACGCGGCACGTCGACGACGGCGGCTCGATGACCGAGCTGCTGCGTGTGGATGGCGGACAGTCTTCCGCCCTCGAAGGGTTCTCGCTCCGCCAGATCAACTACAGCGAGGTCGAGCCGGGCGCGATCAAGGCCTTTCACCTCCACGCCGGCCAGACCGACGTCTGGTACGTGCCGCCCTCGGACCGCTGCCTGATGATCCTGGTCGACGTGCGGGCCGGCTCGCCGAGCGAGGGGGTGTCGCAGCGGCTCACCCTGGGCGCCGGGGCCTCGCGACTGGTGCGCATCCCGCCCGGTGTCGCCCACGGCGTGAAAAATCTCGGGACGGCGACGGCGCGCCTGATCTACTTCGTCGACCAGCACTTCACCACCGACCCCGCGACCTGTGACGAAGGCCGGCTGCCGTGGGACTACCTGGGCGCCGACGTCTGGGACATCACGCGCGGCTGACGCCATGAAGATTCTGGTGACGGGCGGCGCGGGGTTCATCGGCTCGAACTTCGTGCGCCACCTGCTCACCACGCATCCCGACGACACCGTGGTGAACCTCGACAAGCTCACCTACGCGGGCAACCGCGCGAACCTCGCCGACCTCGAGGACTCGCCGCGCTACACGTTCGTGCACGGCGACGTCTGCGACGCCAAGCTCGTGCGCGACGTGGCCCAGGGCGTGGACGCGATCGTGAACATGGCGGCCGAGACCCACGTCGACAAATCGCTGCTGGAGCCCGATGCCTTCCTGCGCACCGACGTGTTCGGGGTGTTCACGCTGCTGGAGACCGTGCGCGAGCTGAAGATCCCGCGCCTGCTTCACGTGAGCACCGACGAGGTGTACGGGAGCGTGGCGTCCGGATCGTCGCGCGAGGAGGATCCCCTCCGCCCCTCGAACCCGTACTCCGCGTCCAAGGCCGGCGGCGATCTGCTGGCGCGGGCGTACTGGCAGACCCACGGGGTGCCGGTGGTGATCACCCGGTCGTCCAACAACTTCGGGCCGTATCAGTATCCCGAGAAAGTCATCCCGCTCTTCATCACCAACGCCATCGACGGCGAGCCGCTGCCGCTCTACGGCGACGGGCGCAACGTGCGCGACTGGCTCTTCGTCGGCGACAACTGCGCGGCCATCGACCTCGTGCTGCGCCGGGGCCGGGACGGCGAGGTCTACAACATCGGCGGCGGCACCGAGGTCGAGAACATCGATCTCACCCGCGAGATCCTTCGCCTGACCGGCCGACCGGACACGCTGATCCGCCCCGTGAAGGACCGGGCCGGCCACGATCGGCGCTACTCGCTCGACTCCACGAAGGTGCACGGACTGGGCTGGAGTCCGCGCCACGCGTTCGGCGACGCGCTGGCCGCCACCGTGGCCTGGTATCGCGAGCGCGAAACGTGGTGGCGCCCGTTGAAGTCCGGCGAGTTCCGCGCGTACTACCGGCGGCAGTACGAAGGGCGCTGAGGGCGCCGCGGGGGTCCGCATGAATCGACGGCTCCTGGCGACGCTGATCCTCACCATCGCGCTGCCCGGATTCACGTTCGCAGTCGTCCGGCCGCGCGAGCCCCGGCTCGATCCACGGAGCGTGGCGGAGATGCCGTCGTACGTGCGGCGCATCGAACCCGTGCTCGTGGGTCTCCGCGTGAGCGCGCGCAAGGACGCGGCGTCGAGCGCGCGCCTGGGGACCCAGCGGTTCGCCACCGGTGTGATCGTCGACACCCGCGGCTACGCGGTGACCGTGAGCTACGCGGTGATGGACGCCGTGCGCATCGAGGCGCGCACCCGCGACGGCCGCGCGACCTCGGCGCGGCTGACCGCGATCGACTTCGAGACCGGCCTGGGGGTGGTGAAGCTCGAGGGCGATGGGCCGTGGCCGGCGGCGACGCTCGGGTCATCGAGCGACGTCCGGGTGGGCAGCCTGGGCGGCACCGTCGGAGTCGACGAGGACAACGACCTCGCGTGGGTCACCAATCACGTCCAGGCCGTCCGGCGGTTCTCCGGGTACTGGGAGTACATGCTGGACCGCGCGTTGATCGTGGGACCGTCCACCGACTCGTGGGGAGGCAGCGCGGTGGTCGACGCGCGCGGGGCCGTGCTCGGCATCGCCTCGCTCCGTCTCGGCGAGCCTCCGCACGTCAACGTGGCGATCCCCATCGACAAGTTCATCGCGGTGAAGGACGAGCTGATCGCGGCCGGCCGCGTGGTGAGCCGGCCGGCGCGTCCCTGGCTCGGGCTCTACACCGTGCCCCGCGAGGACGGCGTGGTCATCGACGGCTTCGCGTCCTCGGGTCCGGCGCGCGAGAGCGGACTCCGGCGCGGCGACCGCATCCTCAGCGTGAACGGGGTGACGATCGCCTCGCAGGAAGAGTTCTACGAGCAGCTCTGGCGCGGGCGCGCCGGCGACGTGATCCGCCTGGCCGTGCAGCGCGAGGCCGCTGTGCACGTGATCCCCGTCCCGTCCGTGGACCGCTACCGCCTGCTCGGGAAATGATCGAAGATCCTCCGGTGAAGTGGAAGCACGGCGCGCGGTGCGCGGTCATGCTGTCCTTCGACCTCGACGGCGAGACGCTGTGGATCGCCCGCGATCCCAAGCTGGCCGAGCGCCCGATCCACATGTCGATGGGCGCCTACGGCCCCAAGACCGCGATGCCGCGCATCCTGCGCCTGCTCGACCGCTACGGGCTGAAGGTCGCGTTCTACGTGCCCGGCTGGATCATCGAGCGCTATCCCGCCGTGATCGAAGAGATCGTCGCGCGCGGCCACGAGCTGGGCCACCACGGCTATCTGCACGAGAAGCCCTTCCTGCTCGGGAGCGCCGAGGAGGAGGAAGCGCTGCTGGTCAAGACGCTCGAGATCTTCAAGCGTCAGCTCGGCGTGACCCCGCTCGGCTCGCGCACGCCGTCGGCGGACCCGAGCCGCCACACCTTCGGGCTCCTCAAGAAGCACGGGTTCGTCTACCACACGAACATGATGGACGCCGATCTGCCCTACCGGCACCAGACCCCGCACGGCGATCTGGTGGAGCTGCCCACGAGCTGGGTCAACGACGACTTCATGTACTTCGGCTTCAGCGCCAACCCGCCCGCCGGCAACGGGATCTGGAGCCAGCAGGACGTGTGGGAGATCTGGTCGGAGGAGTTCGAGGGCCAGTACGAGGAGAGCGGCTTCTACAACCTGATGTTTCACCCGCAAGTGATGGGCCGCCCCTCGCGCATGCGCATGCTCGAGCGCCTGATCCAGAAGATGCTCGGCAAGAAGGACATCTGGTTCGCCAAGCCCATCGAGATCGCCCAGCACTGTTTGACATGGGGGGCCTAGCCACGGGCCCCCCAAGCCCCCCGCGCTACGCGGCGCGGGAAACCCGCGCCGCTCCGCGAGTGCACGTCCTGATAAGCTCGAAATCATGAAGGGTGCAGCTGACACGTACGGGGGGCGCGGACTCATCGCGGATCCGATCCATCAGTACATCGTCTACACGCGGCCGGGCGTCGTTCCGGGCGAGGCGGCCGAGCAGGACCTGATCGACACGCCGTGGGTGCAGCGGCTGCGCCGCATTCCCCAGCTCCAGTCGGCGCGCTGGGTGTTTCCCGCCGCGGAGCACAGCCGATTCCAGCACTCGCTCGGGGCCATGCACCTGGCCGGCCGTCTCTCCCAACATCTGTATCCGTCGTTTCACGCGATCTTCCCGGAAGGCCCGTCGGCGCCGCTGCTGGAAGAGCTGCTGCGGATGGCCGGGCTGCTCCATGACGTGGGCCACGGCCCCTTCGGCCACTTCTTCGACGACAACTTCCTGATCGACTACGACCTGACCCACGAGCTGGTCGGCCAGCGCATCATCCGCGAGGATCTGGCCGACATCCTCCGCAACCTGCGGCGCAGCCCCTCGGGCGCGTTCGAGGGCGGCGAGGCCATCGATCCGGAGTGGATCTGCTACCTGATGGGCAAGAGCTACACGCAGCCGCTGGAATCGCACCCGCGCTGGCTCGCGCATCTCAAGCCGCTGCTCTCGGGCGTGTTCACCGCCGACAACATGGACTACGTCCTCCGCGACGCCTACATGTGCGGGGTGGCCATCGGTCCCATCGACATCGAGCGGATCATCTACTACTCGTTCTTCTCCGAGGACGGCCTGACCATCCATCGCAGCGGGCTCGGCGCCTTCATCATGTTCCTCAACGCCCGCTTCTACATGTACACGAACGTCTACTATCACCGGACCACGCGCGGGATCGACCTGCACCTGAAGGAAATCTTCCGCGACACCATGAAGCTGGCCTTTCCCTACGACCTCCGCCGCGATCTGCGCCCGTACCTGCACCTGACGGAGTGGATGCTGCTCGAGGAAGTCGGGCGCTGGCACGACTCCGAGGACCCCGCGCGGCGCGAGCTGGGCGCGGAATGGCGGCAGGTGCTCGACCGCACGCTCAAGTGGCGGATGTCCCACGAGGTGGTGCTCGATCTCTTCGAGCCCAAGCGCGGCCAGGCCTTCCTCGACGCGGAGACCGTCGAGCGGCGGGTGCGCACGTTCCTGCCCGCGCACCTGCGCGAGTTTCCGTTCCGGATCGACATGGCGAGCCAGGACCCGCGCCCGCTCAACCCGCTGAAGATGGGCGACCGCCAGATCTACGTCTACGATCCCGCCGCCGGCGTCGTGTCGAAGGAGCCGCTCACCGAGATCCTCAAGTACCTGCCCGGCAAGGTCGCCCAGTGCCGGATCTTCGCGACCCACCACGAGCACGACGCCGACCTCGCCCTCGCCCTCGAGCGCGCGCTCGGCGAGGAGTCGCCCTCGATCGTCACCAACGTGTAGCCGCCCGGTCCGGGCGGGTGCGTCGTGCGAGGGGAGGCCATCGATGAAGCACATCGTGATCTGCTCGGACGGTACCGGCAACACCGCCGTCAAGCGGCGGGGCACCAACGTCTTCAAGCTCTACGAGGCCGTCGATTTCGAGGGCCATCGTACGGACCCCGACCACAGGGTCCGCCAGATCGGCTTCTACGACGACGGGGTGGGCACCAGCCGGCTCAAGCTGCTCGCCGCGCTGGGCGGCGCGCTCGGCATCGGGCTCGGCCGCAACGTGCGCCAGCTCTACGCCGATCTGGCCCGTGTCTACGATCCCGGCGACCGGATCTTCCTGTTCGGCTTCAGCCGCGGGGCCTTCACGGCCCGCACGCTGAGCGGGTTGATCGCGACCTGCGGGATCATCGATCGCCACCATCCCGGATGCACGTCGGACGACGAGCTGCGGAGCCGCGTCACGCAGGCGTACCGGGCGTACCGCGACCGGTATCGCACGCGTTTGATGCAAGTATTCCGCGGCAAGGCTTCCGACAAGCCGGAGTCCGCCGTCAAGATCCGCACCCAGTGGGCCGTTCAGCATCAGGGCCACCGCGCCGGCTTCGAGCCCTGGCAAGTGC
The DNA here is from genome assembly GCA_035317605.1 of Candidatus Acidiferrum sp. Classification (GTDB taxonomy): domain Bacteria; phylum Methylomirabilota; class Methylomirabilia; order Rokubacteriales; family CSP1-6; genus DATHGT01. Next base: position 35,158 of record DATHGT010000247.1, read on the forward strand.
CGATCGCGTTCATCGGGGTGTGGGACACCGTCGACGCCGTCGGCTTTCCCGTCCCCTGGATCGCCGACCTGTGGAACGAGACCTTCTATCGCTTCAAGTTCCCTGACCACGTGCTCGGCCCCATGGTCGAGCGCGCCCGTCACGCGCTGGCCATCGACGACGAGCGCCACACCTTCCACCCCCTGATCTGGGACGAGGCGCCCAAAGCCAACGGCGCGGCCAGCGCGGCGTCGGTCCAGGATCCCGATCGCATCAAGCAGGTGTGGTTCTCCGGCGTGCACTCGAACGTGGGCGGTGGGTATCCCAAGCAAGGCATGTCGGTGGTGTCGCTGACCTGGATGATGGACGAGGCCGAGCAGCCCCGGACGCTGGCCGACGGGACCACGGTCGCGGGGCTGCGGTTCAGCCCCGGCGACCGGCAGCTCTATCACGAGCGCCAGAACGTCTACGACAAGCTCTACGACTCGCGCGCGGGCGCGTCGTTCTTCTACCGGTATCTGCCCCGCGACATCGACCGGTTCTGTCGCGAGCATCGGCTGCCACCGCGCGTGCACGTGAGCGTGCTCGAGCGCTGCCTGGACGCCCCCGAAGGCTACGCGCCCGGCAACGTCCCGCGCGGCGCGGAAATCGTGGGCCAGGCCGTCCCGATCGTGGCCTCGACGCTGGACCACATGCGCACGGAGCTCGGCAAGCGGTCCTCGGTGCTCGACAGCGTGCGGGGTCTCATCGTGCTCCGGCGGGTGGCGTACGTCGTGTTGATCGGGGTCGCGCTCCTCGTGATCATCATGGCGCTGGCCAACGCGCGGTGGCACCTGTCCGAGGTGTCGGTCACCGGTCTCCTCACCGCGGTCGGACGGTTCGTCTTCCACGCCGTCAAGGGCTCACGCTGGTGGATCATCGGGCTGCTGCTCGCCATGCTCGCCGCCTACGTGGCCAACTGGCTGTTGACGCGCAAGATGAAGCACATCTACTCGACGTTCTGGTTCCGGGTCCGCCCGCATTGATGGCGTCCGCTCGACGGCGTCCGGTCATGGGGCTCTGGCTCGTGCTGGCCGTGGCCAGCGCGGTCTTCGGCGGCTGCGCGGGATCGGCGACGAATTCGCCGCCCGCGCTCGACGTCATCTTCGTGGCGACCGAGCTGGAGGTGGTCCGCGCGATGCTGGAGGCGGCGAAGGTCGGGCCGGGCGACGTGGTCTACGACCTGGGTTGCGGCGACGGCCGCATCGTGATCACCGCCGCCCAGCGCTACGGCGCGCGCGGCGTCGGCGTCGACCTCGACCCCGAGCGCGTCCGCGAGGCCCGCGCCAACGCCGCCCGCGCCGGCGTCACCGACCGGGTCACGTTCGTCCAGCAAGATCTCTTCGCCACCGACGTCAGCGCCGCCACCGTGGTCGCGCTCTACCTCTCGCCCGACCTCAACCTCCGCCTGCGCCCCAAGCTCCAGCGCGACCTGCGCCCCGGCAGCCGCGTGGTCTCCCACCAGTTCGACATGGGCGACTGGCCACCCGAGCGAACCCTCGACGTCCCGGTGGCCGGCACGTCCCGTCGCGTATTCCTCTGGCGCATCCCGGCCCGGCCGTAGTCGATCAGTTCACTCGCGTCTGCCGCCATGCGCCGAAGATCACGCGGGCGCCGGGTGAACGGCCGGTAAGTAAAGCGACGGCTCGCCGGAGCCGGGTTGCTAAAATGGCCCTTCAATGCGTCGTTGGTGGTCGGTCCTCGCTCTCGCCACGCTGATTCTCGCCACGTCGACCGCCGGCCAGGGGGCCGGTGTCCTGCGGCTGCCCGTCGTGCGGCACGAGGGGCGGTCCTACGTCGAGCTGGAGCGGGTGGCGGCGTCCATCCACACCCGCGCTGACGCGCCGCCCGCCGGCGCCCGCGCGTACCTGCGCGTCTCCGGTCACACCGTGACCCTCACCCGCAACTGGACGCGGGTGGTGGTGGACGATCGGCCGGTCGTGCTCGACGCCCCGGTGCGGGTGCGCAAGGGCGTCTGGCTGGTCCCGGATTCTTTCCTCGAGCGCGTGGTGCCGAGGCTGACCACCGTGCAGGGCGTGCCGGCGCCCGTCATCATCCCCGCGGGGGCGGTTCCCGTTCACGCGCAGGCGGTCGAGGCCGCGCTGGAGGAGCTGCGCTTCCGCTCCTATCCGTCGTTCACCCGGGTCGTCCTCGAGACCTCCGCGCCCGTTTCGTATCGGGTCGAGGCCAAGGGCGAGCGCGATGCCCGCGTTCGCCTGGGGGCCTTGGCCGGCAATGCGCGCACGCTGGAGATTCGCGACGGCTTCGTCCAAGAGGTGCGTCTCGAGCGCGCGCGCGGCGATGCGCTGCTGCGCGTGACCTTCGACGGAACGCCGGGCGAGGTGCGCGCGACCACGTTCGCCGATCCCGATCGCCTCGTGCTGGACTTCATGCGTCCCCTCGATCCCACCGACCGCGATCAGCGCGCGACCACCACGCCGCTCAGGGTGATGGTGATCGACGCCGGCCACGGCGGCCACGATCCCGGCGCCACCGGCCCCACCGGGCTCATGGAAAAAGAGCTGGTCCTCGACGTCACCAAGCGCGTGGCCAAGCTGGCCGGCGATCAGCTCGGGATCAAGGTGCTGCTCTCGCGCGACGCCGACCACTTCGTGACCCTGCGCGACCGGACGAGCTTCGCCAACAAACAGCGCGCCGACGTCTTCGTGTCGATCCACGCCAACGCCCACCGCGAGGTCGCCTCCGAAGGCGTCGAGACCTATTTCCTGTCGTCGGAGGCGACCGACAACGGGGCCCGCCAGGTGGCCGCGCTCGAGAACAGCGTGGTCCAGCTCGAGAAGCCGGCGGCGAAAGGCCGCGGGGTCGACATCGTGAAGACGATCCTGTGGGATCTCGCCCAGTCGGAGTTCCAGGAAGAATCGTCGCGGCTGGCCGAGATCGTGCAGGATTCGATGAGTCACTCGCTGCGCATTCCGAGCCGGGGCGTGAAGCAAGCCGGCTTCTACGTCCTCGGCGGCGCCGCGATGCCGGCCATCCTCATCGAGATCGGGTTCGTCACGAACCCCAAAGAGGAGAAGAAGCTGCGCGAGAGCCGTTATCGCGACGACATCGCCCGCGCCATCGCGGCCGGGCTCCGCGAGTACAAGCGCGCCTGGGATCAGCGACTGCGCCAGATCATGGGCCGCCCTCGGTGAGCGCGCCGCGCGCCGACGGCCGCGCGGCCGACGCGTTGCGCCCGGTGGTGATCACGCGCGACTTCCTCGTCCATCCCGAAGGCTCGGTACTGGTCGAGTTCGGCGTGACCAAGGTCATCTGCACGGCCTCGGTCGAGGACAAGGTCCCGCCGTTCCTCAAGGGCCAGCAGCTCGGCTGGGTGACCGCGGAGTACGCGATGCTCCCGCGCTCGACCAACACGCGGAGCACGCGCGAGAACCGCGGCCCGAGCGGGCGGTCGCAGGAGATCCAGCGCCTGGTCGGCCGCGCGCTGCGCGCGGTGGTCAATCGCGCCAAGCTCGGCGAGCGCACGGTGTGGCTCGACTGCGACGTGATCCAGGCCGACGGCGGCACCCGCACCGCGGCCATCACCGGCGCCTTCATCGCGCTGGCCGACGCGGTCGCGCGCATCCCCGGCGTCGACGTCGGAGCAGTGCTGCGCGACTGCGTGGCCGCCATCAGCGTGGGCATCGTCAAGGGCCAGCCGCTGCTCGACCTGAACTACGGCGAGGATTCGACCGCGGAGGTCGACATGAACGTGGTCATGACCGGCAGCGGCGAGTTCGTGGAGGTGCAGGGCACCGCCGAGCAGAACCCGTTCGCGCGCGCCCACCTCGACGCGCTGCTCGCGCTGGCCGAGCAGGGCATCCGCCGCCTCGTCGCGCTGCAACGCCAGGCCCGCGCCGCCCGCGACCAGCGCACGTTCACGCTCTGATCGCTCGCCCTCCCGCGCGGCGACGATGACCCCGCAGGATGTCCGGTGTCGTTTCGCGAGCCGATGACCGCGCACGATCGCGTTCTGGTTCTCGCCACCTTGAATCGCGCGAAAGCGCGCGAGCTGGTCGCGCTGCTCGGCGACGTCCCGTTCGCGCTGCGGATGCTCGCCGACTATCCCGGCGCGGTCGCTCCGGAGGAGAACGAGACGACCTACCGCGGCAACGCGCTGTTGAAAGCCCGTGCGGCCGCGCGCCTGACCGGATCATGGTCGCTCGGCGACGACTCCGGTCTGGAGGTCGACGCGCTCGGCGGCGCCCCCGGTCTCTACTCCGCGCGCTACGGCGGCCCCGGCCTCGACGACGCCGGCCGCCGCGCGCTCTTGCTCGACGCGCTCCGCGACGTCCCTGACGATCGCCGCACCGCCCGTTTCCGCTGCGTGATCGCGATCGTCGATCCCGAAGGCCGCGAGTGGGTCGTGGAAGGCGTGGCCGAGGGCACGATCACCCGCGAGCCGCGCGGCGAGGGGGGCTTCGGCTACGATCCGCTGTTCTACTACCCGGCGCTCGGCCGAACGTTCGCCGAGCTGAGCGATGCTGAGAAATCAAACGTCAGTCATCGCGGCCGTGCCGCCATCGAGGCCCGTCGCGTGTTGATTGCGTCATGAACTTGGGCAGCGCGTGATGCCGGCCGCGGCTCATTTCCGAAATCTGCGACTTTCATCGGCGACCTTTGGAAGATCGTAGTATGCTTTTTGGCGCTACCAGGAGGAATACCCGATGCCGCTCCGAAAAACCGCGATCGCGGTCCCCGAGGAACTACTCGCGGCGGTCGACCGCGTGGCACGCGCGCGGGGCGAATCGCGAAACAGGTTCGTGATGCGCGTTCTGCAGCACGCGGTTCGTGCGCGCCGCGATGCGGAGATTACTCGGCGGCTCGACGAGCTCTTCGCGGCGCCTGAGCTCGTGGAGCAACAGAGCCGAGAAGCCTCGGACCTGGATCGCGTGGGAAGCGAGTGGTCGGACGAGCGCTGGTGATCCGGCAGGGCGAAGTCTACTGGCTCGATTTCGGAGCGATCGAGGGCTCGGCACCCGCCGGACGTCGGCCTGCTCTCATCGTGCAACACGACCGCTTCAATCGAAGCGCGATCTCCACGACGGTCGTCGCTGCGGTCACGTCGAACCTTCGGCTCGCGACGATGCCTGGTAACGTGCGTCTCCGCCAGGGTGAGGCGGGACTGCCCCGGCCGAGCGTGATCAATATCTCCCAGATCCGAACCATTGATCGCGCACGGCTCGGTAGCCGCGTCGGAGTTCTCGGCCCCGGCAAGATGCGTGATGTCCTCAAAGGCCTCGCCCTCCTGCTCGGGACCGACGGGGTGACGGACGAGGGTGCTTGATTCAAGGGATTGTCGCTGGATGGTAGACTCGCCTGCGTAAGGAGGTCTCGCCATGAAGCGCATCCCCCTCGTCGTCACGCTCGTCGTCACCCTGTTGCTGCCGGCATCGGTCGTCCGGTCCCAGGTCACCGGCGCGGCCACCGAACAGCTCGGCAAGGTCAACTTCCAGACGTCGTGCACGCCGGCCGCCCAGGAACACTTCCTGCGAGGCGTCGCCATGCTGCACTCGTTCTGGCTGGACGCGGCCATCAAAGAGTTCTCGGAGGCCGCGCAGGTCGATAACAGCTGCGCGATCGCCGGCTGGGGCGTGGCGATGGCGTGGATGGGCAACCCCCTGGCCGCGCCGCCGAGCGCGCGGGGGCTGAAGGAAGGCGGGGAGGTGCTCGCGAAGGCCAAGACCATGGGCGCGAAGACGCCGCGGGAGCGGGACTACATCGCCGCCATCGACAACATCTACAAGGACGCCGACAAGACCGATCACCGGACGCGCGCCGTCGCCTACGAGAAGGCCATGGAGCAGCTCAGCGCGCGCTATCCCGACGATCGCGAGGCCGCGGTGTTCTACGCGCTGGCGCTGAACATGACGTTGAACCCCAACGACAAGACGTACGCCAACCAGCTCAA
>DATHGT010000248.1:0-39371 GCA_035317605.1 Candidatus Acidiferrum sp.
GACAGCGGGACCAGACCGGCCACCGTGGCGGCCCACGTGTCGTTGACGAGGTTGAAGCGCTCGATCGGCGCCAGGCCGTCGGGCAGTCGGGCCAGCAACCGCTCCAGCAGCTCACCGCTGTAGCGCACCCGATAGAATCCGTGGTCGCCTTCGTTGATCAGCACCGGGGCGCCGGTGGGCACCGGCAACCGCGTCTCGGCATCGCCGAGCATGACCCGCTGCGCGCGGCTGTCGACCCGGAGCTGCACGGGAACCTGCCAAGGTTGGGCGGTGCCCTCGTCCACGCGCGACGCCGGCTTCCACGGCAACGGAGCCGGCGGCGCGGGCAGATACGTGAAGCGCTGCTGGCTCAGCACCAGCTCGCCGCCGTCGAGACGCGCGGACACGAGCGGGAAGCCGGGCCGGAAGATCCAGCCGTCCATCACCGCGGGGATCGGCGCGCCCGCGGCCTGGCCCAGGGCCGCCCACAGATCTCCGGTGTCCGCGTTGCCGTAGGCGTGCTCGCGCAGGTAGGCGCGCACCCCGTCGCGGAACACGTCGGGACCGAGGTACTGCTCGAGCATGCGCAGCACCGAGGCGCCCTTCTCGTAGGTGAGCACGTCGAACATCGCGTCGGCGTCGCGCGGCGCGCGGACGGGAAACTCGATGGGGCGCGTGTTCCAGAGACCGTCGACCGCGAAGGCGGCCGCGCGCGAGACCCCGAAGCTCGTCCAGCGCTGCCACTCGGGCTTCCACGCGTCGACGGCCAGCATCTCCATGAAGGTGGCGAAGGCCTCGTTGAGCCAGATCCCGTTCCACCAGGTCATGGTCACCAGGTCGCCGAACCACATGTGGGCGTTCTCGTGGGCGACCACGTCGGCCACGCGCTCCAGTTCGGCGTGGGTGGCCGCGTTCTCGTCGATGAGCAGCGCGGTCTCGCGGAAGGTGATGGCCCCGAGGTTTTCCATGGCGCCGGCCGCGAAGTCGGGAATGGCGAGCAGGTCGAGCTTGTCCCCGGGATACGGGACGCCGTAGTAGTCCTCGAAGAAGCGGAGCGTGAACGCGCCGGCCTCGTGTCCGAAGGCGGCCAGGCGGCGCTTGCCCGGCACGCACCACACCCGCAGCGGCGTGCGGCCGAGCTGGCGCGGATCGGTCGACTCCAGCTCGCCGACCACGAAGGCCACGAGATACGTCGACATGCGGATCGTGTCCGCGAAGCGAACGAGCTTGCGGCCGCCGTCGAGGCGGGTTTCGACGATCGAGGTGTTCGACACCGCGGTGAGCGCGGGATCGATGGAGAGCGTGGCCGCGAAGACGGCCTTGAAATCGGGCTCGTCCCAGCAGGGAAACGCGCGTCGCGCGTCGGTCGCCTCGAACTGGGTGGCGGCGATGGTGTGGGTGGCGCCGCCCGCGTCCTTGTAGGTGCTGCGGTAGAAGCCGCGGAGCTTGTCGTTGAGCATGCCGCGGAAGGTGAGGCGCAGACGCCACGCGCCGACCCCGAGCGGGCGCTCGAAGGCCAGGCGCGAGCGCTCGGCTTCTTCGTCGGCCGTCGCCGCGCCGGAGATCCGATCGCCGGCCGCGTTGTCCGCGCTCACCTCGGTGATCGCGAGCTCCGCGGTGTTGACGAAGACTTCGGCCGTCGCCTCCCGCACGTCGACGGCGATGATTTCGTGGCCGGTGAACGTGTGGGTGACCAGGTCCGGCTCGAGACGCAGGTCGTAGCGGCTGGGCACGACGGCTCGGGGCAGTCGATACGGATCCACGGGCATCTCCTCGGGTCGACTCGGAGGGGAGCTTCGGCCCCCCTTCCGACGCGCTAGGATACCCGACGGTTGGGAATAGTCGAGGAAGTGACTTCGCCGGCTTCGACGGCGCGCTTGAATTCGCTCAGGTCGTTTTCGATCCGAGTGCCGGCGTCCTGGCCGAAGAGCGCGGCCACCGTGTGACCGGCCTCGCCGCCCGGCGGGTCGTACTGCAGCTCGACGCGCACGCGCGTGGAATGACCCTCGGGCATGCGCTCGAACCGCACCGAGCCCGCGTGGTCGACCGTGCCCCTCACCGATTGCCACGCGATCAGCTCGCCGGGCTGGTCGTTGATGATCTCGGCCTCCCACTGGATCGCCGGGACGCCGGGGGGCGTCGTGAGCGTCCAGCGCGAGCGCCGGTCGTCGAGACGCTCGACGCACTCGACGTGAGACATGAAGCGGGGCAGCTGCTGGAGATCGCGCCACATGCGATAGAGCGCCTCGGGAGGCGCGTTGACCACGATCTCGCGCTCGATCTTCACGCCGCGGTTGCCGCGGGTCTCGCCGGTGAGCGTCGAGGCGCGATCGATGCCCAGCGATTCGTAGGCCTTGCAGTGACCCGTCATGCCGCGATAGACGAGCGCGCCGCCCAGTGCCGCGAACGCGACGCCGCTGAGGCGAATGCGGCCGAGTCCATAGAGACCCAGCACGACGCCGCCGAGGACGGAAAAGATTCGCTCCGCGTTGCCGACGTTGATCCCGCGTGCGGTGTGACCGCGAGCGCTCCCGATTCCCATGGCCATCGTCTTCCTCCCCGGGGTGGTGTTGGGTTGGAACGTTGCAGCCGTCATGCCATGGACTCCGGCTTTCCGCCGTCGGTCGTCGCGGGGAGCTCGCACAGCGCCCCGAGAACACCGGTGAGCATGTCCCAACCTGACGAGTGGCCGATACGGACGAGCCGGGCCGCGGCATCGAGCGCACCCGCCGCGTCGTCGCGGGCGAGCGCGAGCGCGAGATCGTGCAGCGGCGCGTGCCCGCAGCCATCGAGCAGATCACCGAGCAAGGTCGCGCTGATCGGATGCGTCCGCTCGCGGGCGCGCGCGCGAATCACGACGGCGGCATTCTTCCAATCGTCGACAAACGCGCGTCGGGGGGGTATGGGGGGAGCCGTAGGGGCCCCCCATCCGGTAAACCCCCGCACGGTAAACCGCCGCGCGAAGAACGCACCGCCGACGAGATCGTCGCCGGCGGGCGTGAGACCGGGGCCGAGGCCGAGCAGGCGTTCACCGATCGTCGCCGCGGAGGCGGCGTCGCCCCGGGCGCACGACTCGAGAAAGCGGCGGGCGCGATCGGCGGCGTGGTCCAGCGGGAACGCGGGGCGCCGGCCGACCAGCAGCGCGCCGAACCCGTCGGGACGGCCGAGGCGATCGACGCCCTCGACGAGACGCCGGCTGGCCCGCGCGAGGATCGTGGGGTCGAGTCGTGAGTCGAGGGTGTGGGGCCGCCACTGGCGGGCCTCGCGCAGATCGAACGACGTCTCGATCCGCGCTCCCGCGTCGAGGTTCGGCGGGTCGTGGACGACGATCGCCCGCGTGTGCAAGATCGAACCCGGTGGCCCGAGCCAGACGATCTCGCCGCCGACGTCGAGGTAGAGCGAGCGCGAGAGCGCGGCGACGACGGTGGCCACGGACGCCCCGTCGATCAGGCGCCGCGCCTTGTCGCCGACTTCGGTCACGCGAATCACGCGGGGCGGCACGGCGCTCGAAATGTAGCACGCGCGCGCCGTCGCTCTCGGACCGCCGGCGCTCGCGACCCGATCGCGCTCACGGATCGTTCTCGCCCGCGTGTCCGCGTCGCTCTCACCGGCGCGTCGCTGGTAAGGTGGGCCGATGTCGCGTGTCGTGCCGATCGTCGTGGGAGTGCTGCTCGCCGTGGCCGGCGTCGCCGTCGGCGCCGAATCGGTGACCGAGTTCGTGCGCCGTCACTGGGCGGCCCCGCTGCGGCCGCAAGGTCCACCGCCGAAGGGATGGAGCGCGCTCGAAGCGTCGCTTCAGCCGAAGGACTGTGGGACGTGCCATCCCGTTCAGTACGGCGACTGGCGCACGAGCATCCACGCGGCGTCGATGGGACCCGGGGTCGCGGGTCAGCTCGTCGAGATGGCCGCGACCGATCCGGCGGCGGCGCTCGAATGTCCGGTGTGCCACGCGCCGCTGGCCGAGCAGTCGACGACCGTGCGCACGCGCTCGGGCATCGTCCCGAATCCCGCGCACGATCCGAGCCTGCGTCCTCAAGGCGTCGTGTGCGCCTCCTGCCACCTGCGCGGACGCCAGCGCTTCGGCCCGCCCCGCCGCGACGGCTCGCTGGTGAGCGCGGTGCCGCGCGCGCGGCTGCCCCATCGAGGCGTCACGCGGACGCCCGCGTTTCTCTCCAGCGAGTTCTGCCGCGACTGTCACCAGTTCAAGCCCGACGGGTTCGCGGTGAACGGCAAGCTGCTCCAGAACACCTACGAGGAATGGAAGGCGAGCCCGTTCGCGCGCGAGGGCACACAGTGCCAGGACTGCCACATGCCCGATCGCCGCCACCTCTGGCGCGGCATCCACGACGAGGCGATGGTGCGCTCCGGCCTCGAGATCACGCTCGAGCCCGACGCGCCCGCGCTCGCCGCCGGCGGGGACTTCACGGTGACGCTCGCCGTGCGCAACGCTCGCGTCGGCCACGCCTTTCCGACCTACGTGACCCCGCGGGTGATCCTGCGCGGCGAGCGGATCGACGGGGTCGGCCAGGTGATCGCGGCGAGCCGTCGAGAGATCGTGATCGCCCGTGAGGTCGAGCTGGATCTCTCGCGCGAATTTTCCGACACGCGCCTGGCGCCGGGCCAGAGCGCGCGCTTGCGCTACACGGGGCGCGCCGAGAGCGGGGATGCGCGCGTCCGCCTCAGCGTGATCGTCGAGCCCGACGCCTTCTACACGCGCTTCTTCGAGACCCTGCTCGCCCAGGGGGCCGGGCGAGGGGAATCGCAGATCCGCGAGGCGCTCGAGGCCACGCGCCGCTCGCCGTTCGTGGTCTTCCAGCGCGAGCTGGCGATCGGGGGCGAGGCGGCGGGACGCTAATCTAGTGGAGCTCGGGGAATTGGTTGACCGTCTCACGGCGGAGGTCGGCTGGCCTGGGTCCTCAAAAAGAGGAGCTTCGCTCCTCTTTTCTGCGAAATCGGCGCTCGACCCCCGCCGTGAGACGGTCAACCAATTCCCCGAGAATCATTGGAGGTTCCGCGAGAATCATCAGAGGCCGAGGGCGGCGCCGTCCGCCCGCGGGTCCGACGCGCCGCGGATCGTGCCGTCGGCGCCGATCTCGATCACCTGGGCGTGGCCCATGAGATCGCTCCAGGGCTCGACGGTGAGCGCGTCGTGGCCGCGCGCTCGCAACGCCTCGATCACACTCTCCGGGAATCGCGCCTCCAGCCGCAACGCGCGCGTGGTCTCGCCCCACGTGCGCCCGAGCAGCCAGCGCGGCGCCTCCACCGCGGCCTGAATGCCGTGGCCCCGGTCGACGAGCCGGGTGACCAGCGCGGCCTGGGTCTGGGGCTGGCCTTCACCACCCATCGTGCCGTACACGAAGCGCGGTCGTCCGTCGACCAGGTACATCGAGGGGATCAGCGTGTGGGCGGTGCGCTTGCGCGGGGCCAGCGCGTTCGGGTGGGCCGGGTCGAGCGAGAAGAAGCAGCCCCGGTTCTGGAGCAGCACCCCGGTCTCGCCGGCGACGACGGCGGCGCCGAACTCGTGGTAGATGCTCTGGATCAGGCAGGCCGCGTTGCCGACGGCGTCCGCGGTGACGATCGCGATCGTGTCGCCGTCCGCGGCCGTCCCGTCCACCGGCATCGCGCGGGCCATCGAGATGCGCTCGCGGCGCCGGGCCAAGCGCGCGCCCTCGAGACACGTCGCGACGGGAACGCTGACCACGTCCGGGTCGGCCAGCCAGCGGTCGCGGTCCTCGAACGCGACCTTGGTCGCCTCGACCACGAGGTGGACGTGGTCCGCGTCGTCGAGCGTGCCGACGTCGAAGCCGTCGAGCAGACCGAGAATCGCCAGCGCCGCGAACCCCTGGGTGGGAGGCGGCAGACTCACGGCCTCACCGCCGCGGTACGCGATCCGCAGCGGGTCGACCCATTCGGCGCGATGCTCGGCGAAGTCCTCGGCGCGCAACGGGCTGCCCAGCGCGCCGGCCGCGGCCGCGATGCGCTGACCCAGCCCTCCGCGATAGAACTCGTCGGCCCCGCCGTCGGCGATCAGCGCGAGCGTCCGGGCGAGGTCGGGCTGGGTGAAGCGTCCGCCGCGCAGCCGGTCGGGATGAAAGATCGGCCAGAAGCTCCGGCGCACTTCATCGGCGACACCGCCGGCGAACAGCGGCGCGGCCAGCGCGGTGACCCGCCGCTGTCCGTCGGACACCTCGAAGCCGTCGCGAGCGTGAGCGACCGCGTGCTCGAGCAGCGCCGGCCAGGGGAGCGGCGATCCCAAGCTCTCGCGGCTTTCGACGTGAGCGGACCACCAGCCCGCCACCGTTCCCGGAACCGTGAGCGCCGCGGGTCCGCCGCGCGGCGCGATCGAATCGCCGAAGGTCCTGCGATACCAGTCGGCGTCGACACCCGCCGCCGAGCGCCCCGCCGCATTCAATCCCCTGAGGCGGCCATGCGCGGCGTCGTAGATCAACCAGAAGCTGTCGCCGCCGATCCCGTTCATGTGCGGATACACGACCGCGATCGTGATCGCCGCCGCCACCGCCGCGTCGATCGCATTCCCCCCGTCGCGCAGCGCCGCCACCCCCGCCTCCGACGCCAGCCGGTGCGGCGCACACACCATCCCACGACGACTCACAGCCTCGCTCCACCGCGTCGACGACATGCCGCCCATCCTAGCAGCGCGGATTAATCGCCAATGATCCAACCCTGACCGGACGGGTGGCACCGGGGTGGCCCGGCCGTGCAGGCGAAGTGGGACCCCTTCGTCCCGTCCGCAGTGCGAAGCACTGCGATTCGGGCGAACGGGTGACGCAGCCTGCACGGCCGGGCCACCCCGGTGACAGGACCCGTCCGCCACGCGCGTTCGATCGATGGCGACTTGCCGCCACGCGATAGAGTGACGGACCCCGTCCGCCACGCGCGTTCGATCGATGGACCCGGCGCGCGATAGAGTGATGGCCATGAACGACATCGACGACACCTGGTGGCAGCCCGACGTTCCCACCATTCCGCTCGGCGCCCCATTTCGCCCCGGTCTCGATCCGCTGCCCGCGTGGCAGCACGCGTGGGCGGTGGTCAAGGACCGCAGCGGGCGCGCCGCCCACGGCGAGCCGAAGGACTCCTTGCGTCGCGTGATCATCCCCGTCCCGGAGGTCGGCCCCAACGAGGCGCTCGGCTACGTGCTGTACGCCGGGCTGACCTACAACACCGTCTTCGCCGCGCGCGGCGTCCCGATCTCGGTCTTCGACCTGCACGATCGCGATCTGCACGTGCCGGGCAGCGGCGCGGTGGTGCTGGTGGCCGCCGTCGGCAGCGAGGTCGCGCGCGAGGCGCGCCTGCGGGTGGGTGAGCTGCGCGTGCTCTATCCAGGCGTGTCCAACCTGCTCTCGCCCAGGGCGGGCGAGGATCCCATGCACGCGGATTTCAAGATTCAGGGCTACGAGACGCCGGACGGCTCGTTCGCCCAGTTCGTCCGCGGCCAGGCGCCGCAGTTCCTCGATCACTCGGAGCGACTCACGCTGCCCGAGGCGTCGTCGTACATGCTCGACCTGGAGACCGTGTACAAGGCGCTCTACGACGTTGCCCGCGTGGAGCCGGGTGAGCGCGTCTTCGTGGAGGGCGCGGCGGGAGGCACCGGCACCTACGCGGTGGCGTGCGCCGCCCTGCGCGGGGCGACGGTGACCGGCCTCGTCTCCACGGAAGACAAGGGACGCCTGGTGATCGCGCGCGGCGCCCGGGCCTACGTCAACCGGATGTCGCCGGAGCTCGCGGGCCTCTTCACGCCCGTTCCCGTCGAGGCCGGCGAGCGCGTGACGTGGCGTGGCGCCGGAGCGCCGCTGATCGCCGCCGTGCGTGAGCGGAACGACGGCGCGTCGATCGACGTCGTGGTCTCGTCGGTGGGACGCGATCTCTTCGGGCGGATGATCGAGCTGCTCGCGCCCGGCGGTCGCCTGGTCTTCTACGGCGCGACCACTGGTTACACGCTGGCCTTCGTCGGCAAGCCCGGCGCGGCCGGCGCTCGGGAGATGCTCACGCGGGTCGACGTGCGCCCCAACGAGGGCGTGTTGATCTATTACGGCGTCGGCGGCGGCGTCGAGGATGCGGTGGGCGCCGACGCGATCGGCGTCGCCCTGGCCGCGCGCGCGCGTGTGGTGGTCGCGACTCGCCTCGACGCGCAGGCGGCCCACGTCAAGACGGCGTTCGGGGTCGAGCGAACGGTCAGCCTGGAGACGCTCGGGCGCGATCGCACCTTCCGGTGGCCCGAGACGATGCCCGACTACGACGTCGATCCCGACGCATTCCGCGCCTACCAGGACGCCACGCTCAAGCCGTTCGGCCAGGCGGTGGGCCGGTTGCTGGCCGATCGCGACAACCCGCGCGGCAATCCCGACGTCATCGTGGAGCGCGCGGGCCAGGACACGCTCGGAGTCAGCACGTTCATCTGCCGCCCGCACACCGGGCGCGTCGTCTATCTCGAGGACACCGCCGAGCGGCGCCTGTCGTTCTACGCGCCCAACGTGTGGATGCACGAGAAGCGCGTGGTGTTTCCCGGCTTCGCGATCCTGGGCAGCCATCTCTCGAATGCCCATCAGGCCTCGGAGGTCGTCAGGCTGCTCGAGGGCGGCGCGCTCGCCGTTCACGCGCCCGTGGTCGAAGCGTGGGAGGGGCTCGCGGAGGCGAACCAGGCGATCCGCGAAAACCGTCACGCGGGCACGATGACCGTGCGGGTCGGCGCGGGCGCCGCGCTCGACCGCGCCCGCGGCGCGCGCGAGGTCTACGGCGCCTGGGGCTCGCGCTTCCTCGACGGCGCCACCGTCCGCGTGCGTCTCGATCCCGTCGGCGCGGACTGGGTCGCGCTGGTGACCATCGACGTGCCGCCGGCCAACACGATCGGGCGCGCGACGCTCGACGATCTCGAGCGCGCCCTCGACGCGCTCGCGGCCGAGCCGCGGCTGCGCGCGGCGGTGCTCACCGGCGCCGGGACGATGTTCGTGGCCGGCGCCGACGTGCGCCAGCTCCGCGCGTTCGCGCGGGCGGCCGACGTGGAGGCGTTCGCGCAACGCGCCCAGCGGGTGTTCGCGCGGATCGCCCAGTCGGCGGCGCCGTTCATCGCCGCCGTCGACGGGTATGCGCTGGGCGGCGGCAACGAGCTTCAGATGGCGTGTGCCTATCGGGTCGCCTCGCGGCGGGCCGAACTCGGCCAGCCCGAGATCAACCTGCACGTGATCCCGGGCTTCGGCGGGACCCAGATGCTGCCGCGGCTGGCCGCCCGCCGCGCGCTGGCCGGACGCGGCGAGCTGTACACGCTGCTGATGCGCGCGCTGGCCATGCTGCTCGACGGCCGCCGCCGCGGGGCGCTCGACGCGCTCTCGCTCGGCCTGGTCGACGAGGTCGCGCCCGCGGACGCGCTCTCCCACGCGCTCGGCGTGGCCCGGCGCATCGCCGACGGGAGCTTCACGGGCTCGCTGTGGTCGCCGCTCGCCGCCGGCGCGACGACCATCGCGTTTCCCAACGTCGAGCGAGATCCCGAGATCCGTCGTCTGCTCGACCATCACGCGCGCGTGCCTCGGACCGCGCCCGCCCACGCGCTGCTGGAGGCGGTGCGGGTCGGCCTCGGCAAGGGACTCGAGACCGGCCTGGCCTTCGAGGCGCGGGAGTTCGGGGCGCTGGTCGCCTCCGACGACGGCCGGGCCGGCATCGACCGGTTTCTCGCGCGTCGCTCGCTGCCGCTGCCCGCGCGGTCGATCTGAGCGCGTTTCACGCCGGCCGCGCAGCGGTGTTGTAATCAGCGAATGGGGCCGGAGACGTTCGAGACATTGGTGGCGACGCATCACGGGGAGATCCACCGCTATCTCCGGCGCCTGACCGCGCGCGCGAGCGAGGCGGACGACCTGTCCCAGGAGACCTTCCTGAGGGCCTACCGCGCGTTCCGCGAATTGCCGGACGACGCCAACGTCCGCGCGTGGCTCTTCACCATCGCCACCAACCTGTTTCGCAACCACGTCAGGTCGGAGAAGCGGCGGTCGACGTTCCACGCCGCGGTGCTGGCCGCGCGCAGCGAGACCGCCGGGCACGATCCCGAGGGCGAGACCGTGTATCGCGAGACCCGCACCGTGATCGAGGAGGTCGTGGCCACGTTGCCGCTCAAGCAGCGGACCGCCTTCGTGCTGCGCAAGATTCACGAGCTCGACTACGAGACGATCGCCCGGACCCTCGACTGTTCGGCGGACAGCGCCCGCGCCCACGTGTTCCAGGCCCTGCGCAAGATCCGCCACACGCTCAACGGGCACGACATGGCCGGGATGATGGCCGTGCGAGCCGCGGGACGGCCGGGGGCTGGGGCCCCCGCGTCCGAGGCGAGCGAAAGAGAGGTGACGCCATGAACGCAAGGCATCCGGGGTGTGTGGCCATCGAGGCGGATCTCGTCGCGGCGGCGACGGGCGAAGCCGCGCCGGAGGCGACGCGTCGCGTGCACGAACACGTGGAACGCTGCGGCCCGTGCCGCGAGGACTTCGGACGCTATCGCGCCATCGAAGGCCTAGTGGGCCGGCTGCGCGCGACGGTCTCCGACGACACGGAGGCGCGGGAGCGGTTGATCGCGCGTCTGGGCGACCTGCGGCGCCGCCGGCTGCGCTACGGCGTGTTCCCGTCACCGCTCGGTCCGCTCCTCATCGGACGGACCGACGACGGCGTCTCCCTCGTCCAGTACCTGGGCCCCGAGGGCGACGTGCGCCGCTCGCTGCTCGGCCGCCGGCCCGAGGTGGACGCGGTCGAGGACAGCCTCGCGGTGGAGGCCTTCTATCGCGAGCTGCTCGAGTATCTCGAGGGCCGCCGGTCCCATCTCGAGTGGCCGCTCGATCTTCGCCTCGCCCGCAGCGAGTTCCATCGCGGGGTGCTGCGGGCCACCGCGGCCATCCCGTACGGCGCGGTGTGCTCCTACGCCGGCATCGCGAGCGAGATCGGCAAGCCGACGGCGTCGCGCGCCGTCGCCCAGGCCCTTCGCTGGAATCCGCTGCCCATCGTGGTGCCCTGTCACCGCGTGGTGGGCAGTTCGGGCGCGCTCGTCGGGTACGCGGGGGACAAGGTGGGTCTCAAGCGCCGGCTGCTCGCGCTCGAAGGCGTGATGCGGGCGGAAGGCGCGCGCGTTCCGCGGGCGACCATGTACGTGTCGCTGCCGCGCGAGCAGTGCTATTGCCTGCCCACGTGTACCTGGATTCCCACCGCGGACGATCCCCATCGCTTCTTCTTCTTCGGCTCGCGCGAGCGGGCCGAGGCCGCGGGGCTCACGCCCTGCGGGGACTGCCGGCCCGACCTCCACCCGCTCGCCTCGTCGTAGCTGTTCCGTCCCCTTTCACATCGGGCGTCCTCCGGTGTCGAACGAGACAGAGGAGGACGCGATGCTCGACTGGCACGAGTACGTCACGGGCGAGCTGATCGTGGACCGTCTCACGGAGCTGCGCGCGGAGGCCGCGCTCCAGCGACAGATCGCGGCGCACCGCGCGCCGCGGGAGCCCCTGCGCGTCGCCATCGGACGTGCGCTGATTCGAGTCGGGTCTTGGATCGAGGGGCCGGAGCCCGCGAAGCGTATGAAGGCGAGCTACCGTCGAGCGTAGGCGAAGCGGGGTCGATCGTGATTGCCGTCGTCGTTCCGGCCGGATTCATTGCACCCGCGCGGACGCCCTCGTATCATACGGGCTGGCGAAAGGTTCCCGAGGAGGGGCGATGGCGATCAGCACGGACTTCACGCTCGATGCCAAGTATCGACAGCAGCAGGGAGTCGTTTTTCTGTCCGGCATCCAGGCGCTCGTGCGCTTGCCGCTCGATCAGCACCGGGCCGACGAGCGTCGCGGTCTTCGGACCGCGACGCTGATCTCCGGCTACCCGGGTTCCCCCCTCGGCGGGCTCGATCTCACGCTCAAGCGCAACGGCGATCTCCTGCGCGAGCACGAAGTCGTCTTCATCCCCGGCGTCAACGAGGATCTCGGGGCGACCGCGATCTTCGGCAGCCAGATGGCCAACCTGTTCCCGAAGCCGAAGTACGACGGCGTGGTCGGCATCTGGTTCGGCAAGGGCCCGGGCGTGGACCGCACCGGCGACGTGTTCAAGCACGCCAACTTCGCCGGGGTGGGACGACACGGCGGGGTGCTCGCGCTCGGCGGCGACGATCCGCTGTCGAAGTCGTCGACGCTGCCCACCCACACCGAGGTCACGTTCTACGACGCGCACTTTCCCATCCTGTTCCCGGGCAACGTGCAGGAGATCCTCGACCTCGGACGCATCGGCGTCGAGCTGTCGCGCTATTCCGGACTCTGGGTGGCGTTCAAGATCGTCACCAACGTCGCCGACGAGATCTCCACGGCGGACGTCTCTCCCGATCGGGTCACCATCGTGGATCCTGGATTCGTGTGGGAGGGCGCGCCCTGGCAGGCCCGGCAGAACATGATGGCGCTGCCGCCCTACTCGCTCGAGACCGAGCGCGAGATCTTCTACGGCCGGCTCGAGGCCGCGCGCGCGTTCTCCGCGGCCAACCGGATCAACCGCATCACCGTCGACACGCCCGATGCCTGGCTCGGCATCGCGGCGGCGGGGAAGACCTACTACGACCTCCGGGAAGCGCTGCGCGAGCTGGGGCTCGACGACGCGGCCCTGCGCCACCACGGCATCCGCCTGCTCCACGTGCGCATGCTCTATCCGCTCGAGACCGGCACCGTCCGCGAGTTCGCCCGCGGGCTGGAGGAGCTGCTGGTCGTCGAGGAAAAGCGCGGCTTCTTCGAGCTGCTGCTGCGCGACGCGCTCTACAACCAGACCGAGCGGCCGAAGATCGTGGGCAAGCGCGATCTCGAGGGCCGTCCGCTCGTGCCGGCCGACGGCGAGCTGGACGCGGACCGCATCGCTCAGATCGTCGCCGCACGGATCGAACGGCGCGTCCAGCTTCCCTCGGTGACGTCGCGGGTGGCGCTGCTGGAAGCGTTGCGCGAGCGCCCGCAGTCGCTGACGCTGGCGCGGACCCCGTACTTCTGCTCGGGGTGCCCGCACAACCGTTCGACCGTGGTCCCCGAGGGCTCGCTGGCCGGTGGCGGCATCGGCTGTCACGGCATGGCGCTGCTCATGAACCGCAACAACATCGGGATCACTCACATGGGCGGCGAGGGCGCCCAGTGGGTCGGCCTCGCGCCGTTCACCGAGATGACGCACCTGTTCCAGAACCTCGGCGACGGCACGTGCTTCCATTCCGGCTCGCAGGCCATCCGTCAGGCCATCTCCGCAGGCACCAACATCACCTACAAGATCCTCTACAACTCCGCGGTGGCCATGACCGGCGGCCAGGAGGCGACCGGCGCGATGCCGGTGCCCGCGCTCACCCGCCTGCTCGAGGCCGAGGGCATCAAGCGCACGATCGTGGTCACCGACGAGCCGGACAAGTATCCGCGCGACACGCGGTGGGCGCCCGGCGTGGAAGTCTGGCATCGCGATCGCCTCGACGAGGCCCAGCGCGTCCTGCGTGACACGCCCGGCGCCACCGTGCTGCTCTACGACCAGCGCTGCGCGGCGGAGAAGCGGCGCCTGCGCAAGCGCAAGAAGCTGCCGGATCCCGCCCTGCGCGTGTTCATCAACGAGGCCGTGTGCGAGGGGTGCGGCGACTGCGGGGTGAAGTCCAACTGTCTGTCCGTCCAGCCGGTGGAGACGGAGTTCGGGCGCAAGACCCAGATCCACCAGTCGTCCTGCAACAAGGACTACTCGTGCCTGGACGGCGATTGCCCGTCGTTCCTCACCGTGATCCCGCGCGGCGAGCGGCGCCGCAAGGAACGGCCGGCGTTCGGCGTCGACCGCGATCTGCCCGAGCCCGTGCTGCGCGTGCCCGCGGAGGCGAGCGTCTACATGATGGGCATCGGCGGCACCGGCGTGGTGACCGTCAACCAGGTCCTCGGCACCGCCGCGCTGCTCGACGGTAAGCAGGTACGCGGTCTCGACCAGACCGGGCTCAGCCAGAAGGGCGGGCCCGTGGTCTCGCACCTGAAGATCTTCACCGACGCCCCCGAGGTGTCCAACAAGATCGCCGCGGGCGGCGCCGATTGTTACCTGGGGTTCGACCTCCTGGTCGCGACGTCACCGACCAACCTCGACCACGCGCGGTCCGACAAGACGATCGCGGTGATCTCGACGAGTCAGGTGCCGACCGGCGCCATGGTCACCCAGCCCGACGTCCACTTCCCCGAGCTGGTCGCGCTCACGACTTCGCTCAGCCGGGTGACCCGCAAGGACGAGAACGTCTACCTCGACGCGCTCGGCCTGGCCGAGATGCTCTTCGACGACCACATGGCCGCGAACCTGATCGTGCTGGGCGCGGCCTACCAGGCCGGGGCGGTCCCGGTCAGCGCGACGGCCATCGAGGAAGCGATCGCGCTCAACGGCGTGTCGGTGAAGATGAACACGCAGGCGTTCCGCGCCGGGCGGCTGGCCGTCGCCGACCCCTCATGGGTGACCGGCCTGCACAAGCATCGCGTCGGCGCGGCCGAGGCCGCGCCCGCTCTCACCGCGGAGGCGCGGGCGCTCGTCGACAGCGCCGGGGCCGCCGGTGAGCTGCGGCGATTGCTCGAGATCCGCGTGCCGGAGTTGATCGCCTACCAGGACGCCGCGTACGCCAGGCAATACGTCGAGTTCGTGAGCAAGGTCGCGGCGGCCGAGCGGACCGCTCTGCCCGGCGAGGGAGCGCTCGCCGAGGGCGTCGCGCGCCATCTGTTCAAGCTGATGGCCTACAAGGACGAGTACGAGGTCGCGCGCCTGCACCTGGCCAACGACCTCGCCGCCCAGCTCGCCGAGGAGTATCCGGATGGCGTCGAGATCAAGTACGCGCTCCATCCGCCGCTCCTGCGCGCGATGGGCATGAAGAAGAAGATCAAGCTCGGCCGCTGGTTCGACGGCGCGTTTCGCCTGCTCGTCACGCTGCGCGGCCTGCGCGGCACCGCCTTCGATCCGTTCGGCCGCGCCGAGGTCCGTCGCGTGGAGCGCGAGCTGATCGGCGAATACCGCGCGCTCGTCGACAAGTCGCTCGTCAGTCTCTCGCCGGACAGCCACGCCCGAGCCGTGAAGCTCGCGAACCTCCCCGACGTCATCCGCGGCTACGAAGACATCAAGCTCCGCAACGTCCAGAAGTTCCGCGAAGAAGTCCGAGCGCTCGGACTTTAGGCCCCCGAAGGGGGACGCCCGTCGGCGCGAGGCAGGTCCGCCCCTTTCGGAGCGGTCAGATGTCGAGGTCGACGAAGAGGGCGGCGTGATCCGAGGCGGCGTGGATCGCCTTGGTCATCTCCGGAAAGTGCGGAAAGAGCGTCCCGTTCACGCCGCCCCAGACGCCCTTGCGGAAGACGCCGGCGTTGGTGACCTGGGCGAAGAGTTCCGGCGACAGCAGGATGTAGTCGATCTTCTGTGACGCCGTCCCGTTCCCGAAGGTGCCCGGGCGGCCGTCGCCATGGAAGTTCTGGTGAAGGCTCACGTCGCGGAGGTCGGAACTGTTGGCGAGCAGCGGGGCGAGCGGCGTGGAGTCCGGGGTGTCGTTGAAGTCGCCGATCACCGCGATGCGCGTGACACCGGCCTGACGGCGGGCGTCATAAATTGCTCGCACCCGCTCTGCTTGGCGTCGACGGCGCGCATTCGAGTCCGCCTGAGTGCCGAACCCCTTGCTCTTCAGATGGTTGACCAGTACGAGGAGCGTGTTGCCCGACGGAAGCGCGATCTCAAATTCCGGGCAATCACGGCTGAAGATGCGGGAGCCGTCCTGGAGGTCGTCGACGTGACTCCGCATTGTGCCCAAAGGGAACCGCGACATGACACCGACGTCGATGCCGCGATCGTCATTGCCGTCAATGAGCATGACGTGCGGATAGGGCTCGGCATTGACGCTAGGCAGGGTCTGCTCATTGAACCGCAAGAGGGCAATCCGATTGTCGACTTCAATCGTGCCCACAACGTCCGCGGCGACATCGCGCACGACCTGACCGGTGTTCTGGGTGGCGATCTCGTTCACCCGTTCGGTCTTGAGCTCCAGCCATCCGATCCAGTCGCCACGCCCATTCGCCACCACCTCGACCGGGCCGGTTTGTGGCCGCTTCAGGAGCTTCCCACGATTCTGACGCAGCCGGACGAATGGGCCGGCGTTGTCGTCCTTGAGCACGCCCAGATCCTTGAGACCCTTGAGGATCGCGTTCTTGTCGGCGGCGCTGTAGGTGGGCTTGCCGAACAGCTTGTTCAAGCGCGCGAACGCGTCCAGTATCACTTTGCCCTCAGCCATGGTGTCCTGGTTGAAGGCCTTCGCCCGATCGAAGATGTTCTCGAGGTTGAATGAGGCGAGTCGCATGGTGGTCACTACCTTAAGCGGTGCGGCGGCAGCGCGTCAAATGGTCTCGCGCGTCCAGTCATTTCCCGTTACGGCCAGTCGCCGGGGCGGCCGCGCAGGCGCTTGGTCGCGCCGCGGTGTTTTTTCGATTCGATGCGACGCTCGCGGGCGGCGGCGGTGGGGCGGGAGGGGCGGCGGCGCTTGGGCTCGCGGAGGGCGAGGATGATGAGCGCGCGGACTTTCTCGCGCGCGTCCTCCACGTTGCGCGCCTGGTCTCGCGTCAGCTGGCTCGTGATCTGAAGGCGGCCGTCGGCGTCCAGGCGGTGGATGGCGAGCACGCGGAGGCGCGCGCGGGCTGAGTCCGCGAGGCCTTCGATGGCGTCGAGGTCGACGCGGAGGTCGACCTTGCTGGCGACCTTGTTGACGTTCTGGCCGCCGGGACCGGAGGCGCGCACCGCGCGCATGGTGAGCGCGCTCGCCGGCACCCGCACCGAGTCGCTGACCACGATCGCGTCCATGTCTCCATTCTAATCGCGGCATAATTCCCAATATGACGAGCATCGAGCGTCGGCGCCTCACCGCCGTGGCGCGCGGGGATGCGCCGGCCGATCTCTATCTCCGTGGTGCGACCCTGCTCAACGTCTACACGGGCGAGCTCTATCCCGCCAACGTCGCGATCACGGGCGAGCGGATCGCCTACGTCGGGCTCCGCGAAGACGCGATCGGCGCGCGCACGCGGGTGCTCGACGTCGCGGGCCGCGTCCTGGTGCCCGGCTACATCGACCCCCACGTCCACGTCGGCAACTTCGTCACGCCATCGGCGTTCGCGCGCCACGTGCTGCCTTTGGGGACGACCAGCGTGTTCGCCGACACGCTGCAGTTCTGGGAGCTGGGCGGGCTCGCGGCCTTCCGCGCGGTCGCCGACGGGCTGGCCCGCTCGCCGCTCAAGTTCTACTGGATGATTCGTCCCCACGGACAATCGCGCACCACCGACGAGGCGCGCCGCTTTCCGCTGCGCGATTTCATCCGCGCCCTCGAGCATCCATGGGCGGCGGCCGCCGGCGAGGTCACGCGCTGGCCCGACGCTCATCGCGGCGCCCCCGATCTGCTCCGACGGCTCGCGATCGCCGAGGCGCGTGGCCTCCGCGTGGAGGGTCATACCGCCGGCGCGTCGGCGGAGAAGATCCCGGCCATCGCCGCCGCCGGGTTCACCTCGGATCACGAGCCGATCACCGCCGCCGAAGTTCTGGAGCGCGCGCGGCAGGGGATCGCGGTGATGCTGCGCGACTCCTCGCTGCGGCCCGACCTCGTCGGGCTGCTCGACGCGCTCGAGGAAGCGCCCGCCCTCGCGTCACGGGTGATGCTCACGAGCGACGGAGCGATGCCGGCCTTCGTGGTCGAGCACGGGTTCGTCGATCACCTGCTGCGTCTCGCCCTGGACCGCGGGGTGCCGCCGCTGGACGCCTACCGCATGGTCACGCTCAACCCCGCGACCTACTTCCGGCGCGACGGCGACCTCGGCGGCATCGCGCCCGGTCGATACGCCGACGTGTGCGTGCTCGGCGACCTCGCCGAGCCTCGCCCCGAGATGGTGATCGCGCGCGGACGCCTGGCCGCCGAGGGCGGACGGCTGCTCACGCGCGTCCCCGACCTGGCGTGGTCGCGCGCGTTCACCTCGCCGCGCGCCCGCCTCGAGGTCGGCTGGCGCGCCACCGCCCGCGACTTCGCGCTGCCGGCGCGGGAGCGCTACCCGGTGCTCCGGCTGGTCAGCGCGGTGATCAGCCGGCGCGAGGATCGCCCGCTCGCTCCCGGCGATCTCCACGCCGCCCTCGTCGATCGGATGGGCCGCTGGGTGGCCCCGGGCGTGGTGGCCGGCTTCGCCGAGCGCATCGACGGGCTCGCCACGACCCTCAGCACCGATTTCAACATCCTCGTCCTCGGGCGAACGCCGGCGGCCATGGCGCGCGCGGTCAACCGGCTGCTGGAGCTCCGCGGCGGCCTCGTGCTCGTCGACGGCGACGCGACCGCCTTCGAGGTCGCGTTACCGATCGGTGGCATCATGGGACGCGGCTCTCTCGCCGACGCCGCCGCCGCCGAGCGCGGCTTCCGCGCGGCGCTGGCCGCCCGCGGCCATGCCCATCACGACCCGTTCTTCACGCTGCTCTTCCTGTCGGCGGACTTCCTGCCCGCCGTTCGCCTCACCCCGCGCGGCGTGTGGGACGTG
This sequence comes from Candidatus Acidiferrum sp., assembly GCA_035317605.1. Classification (GTDB taxonomy): domain Bacteria; phylum Methylomirabilota; class Methylomirabilia; order Rokubacteriales; family CSP1-6; genus DATHGT01. The sequence goes on from DATHGT010000248.1 coordinate 18,513, forward strand.
CGGGCCTCGCGGATCCTGCTCCCGTCGCGTCGGCGCCCGCGCTGATCCGGTTCGCTCGAGTTGTGGGGTCGCCGGTTCTCCCTTACACTCCGTGCATCTACCGGCAATTTTCTGGAGGGATTTTCATGACTGCACGTCGTGCGTCGATCGTCGTCATCGTCCTGGCCGCCGTCCTGGCCCTGGCCGTCAGCGGTCCGGCGGTGAGCCAGACGCCGAAGTCGGGCGGGACCCTGAACATCACCCAGCGTGAAGACTTGCCCCAGGGGTTCGCCGTGCACGAGACCGGCACCATCTCCACCTCGTGGCCGGCCATGCCGTGCCTCAACAACCTGGTCTTCTTCGACCCCCTGAAGAAGGTCGAGAGCCTGGACACCGTCATCGGCGAGCTGGCCGAGAAGTGGTCGTGGCAGGACAACTATCGCAACCTCGTCTTCTTCCTGCGCAAGGGCGTCAAGTGGCACGACGGCCAGCCGTTCACCTCGAAGGACGTGAAGTTCACGTTCGACATGCTGCGCGAGGCGCCCGACGCCCAGGGCAAGCTGCGCATCAACCCGCGCAAGGACTGGTACACCAATATCCAGAACGTCGAGGCGCCGGATCCGCACACGGCGATCTTCCACCTCAAGAAGCCCCAGCCGTCGCTGCTGCTCATGCTCGCCTCGGGCTACAGCCCGGTCTACGCCGCCCACGTTCCGCCCGCCGCCTACCGCACGGGGTGCGTGGGCACGGGCCCCTTCAAGCTCAAGGAGTGGCGCAAGGGCGAGTTCGTGGAGTTCGTGAAGAACCCCGACTACTTCGTCAAGGGCCGTCCCTACCTCGACGGACTCAAGTACATCGTGATCGTCGAGCGCGGCACGCGGACGGCGGCGCTCCAGGCCGGGAAGGTCGACGTGGCCTTTCCCGGCGAGACCACCAAGACCACCGCCGAGCAGCTCAAGAAGGCGGTGCCCCAGCTCGTGGTCACGCCCTACAGCCAGAACGTGAACGACAACATCATCATGAACGTGAAGAAGCCGCCCTTCGACAACCTGAAGGTCCGCCTCGCGGTCAGCCACGCCATCGATCGGCGGGCCCTGGTGCAGGCCGTGCAGCAGGGCGGGGCGGTGATCGGCGCGTCGATGGCGCCCAAGCCGCACGGCGTGTTCGGGCTGCTCGAGAAGGACCTGATCGCGCTGCCCGGCTACGGCAAGCCGGCCGAGGAGAAAGATCGGGCCCGCAAGCTCCTGGCCGAGGCCGGCATCTCGCCCCAGAAGCCGTTGAAGGTCGAGATGGTCACCCGCGCCATCGCGGTCTACGTCGACATGGCCTCGTTCGTGATCAACGAGCTGAAGCAGGTCGGCATCGAGGCGACCTTGAAGCAGGTGGAGACCGCGCAGTGGCATCCCATGGCCACCCGCGGCGAGTACCAGATCGGCGCCAACCTCACCGGCATCGGCCCCGACGACCCGGACGCCAACTTCTTCGAGAACTACGGCTGCGGCTCGCCGCGGAACTACAGCGCCTACTGCAACGAGGAGATCGGTAAGCTGATCGACGCCCAGTCGCAGGAGCTGGACGCCAGGAAGCGGATGCAGCTCGTGTGGGACATCCAGAAGAAGATCGAGGCGGAGGCGTCGCGGCCCATCCTCGACTGGAAGCTCGACTACTTCACGGTGTGGCCGCACGTGAAGAACCTGATCCCCCACCAGTCCATCTACAACTTCGGCCGGATGCAGGAAGTCTGGATCGACAAGTAAAGCGCCCGGCGTGAAGACGTACATCGCGCAGAGACTGGCCATCGCCGTGCTGACCCTGTTCGGCATGTCGGTGGTCATCTTCGTGCTCCTGCGGCTGGCCCCGGGCGACATCGTCGACATCCTGTTCGCGTCGGCCGGCTACGTGAACGCGGCCGAGAAGCAGGCCATCCTCAAAGACCTCGGGATGGACCGGCCGTACTGGGCCCAGTACGTGAGCTGGATCACGCAGATCCTCACCGGCGACCTCGGCAAGTCCTATCGCTACGACCTGCCGGCGTGGCAGATCATCAAGCCGCTGGTGCCGGTGACCATCGAGCTGGCCCTGCTGTCGCTCGTGTTCGCGGTGGTCCTCGGCGTTCCCACCGGCGTGATCAGCGCGGTCCGGCAGGACACCACCCTCGACTACGTGCTCCGGGTGATCAGCCTGAGCGGGCTCTCGATGCCGTCGTTCTGGCTGGCCATGGTCATCATCCTCGGCTGCGTCACGTGGTTCGGCTGGATCCCGCCGCTGACCTACGTCTCGCCGTTCGAGAACTTCAAGCTCCACGTGATCCAGTTCGTGCTCCCGGCCCTGGCCGTCGGCTATCGCTCCTCGGCGCTGATCATGCGCATCACCCGCTCGTCGCTGCTCGAAGTCATGCGCGAGGACTACATCCGCACGGCGTGGGCCAAGGGCCAGAACGGGCGGGTGGTCATCTGGCGGCACGCGCTGAAGAACGCGATCCTGCCGGTGGTCACCGTCATCGGCATCGAGTTCGCGTTCCTCATCGGCGGCCTGGTCGTCACCGAGACCGTCTTCAACCTGCCCGGGGTGGCCCGCTTCCTCGTCCAGGCCATCCTGTGGCGCGACTACCCGGTCGTGCAGAATCTCGTGATGTTCATCGCCATCGTCGTGATCCTGTCCAATCTGATCGTGGACATGCTGTACGGCGTGTTGGATCCTCGAGTGCGTTATGGCAGTTAGGCCAGTCGGCGCCGAAATCGAGCTCACGCTACCGGCGGCGACGCGCCGCCGCGACAGCCTCGGCGCCGCGCTCTGGCGCTTCATCCGCAAGAAGCCGCTGGGGGCCGCGGGCGGGCTCCTGATGGCCGTGATGCTGATCACGGCCGTCTTCGCCGACGTGCTGGCGACTCACGATCCCATCGCGACCGACGCCGCCCACACGCTGGCCGCGCCCTCGGGCGAGCACTGGCTCGGCTCCGATCACCTCGGACGCGACATCTACTCGCGCATCGTCCATGGCGCCCGCGTCTCGCTGATCGTGGGCCTGGCCTCCACGCTGCTCGGCTCGGTCCTCGGCGGCATCATCGGGCTGCTCTCGGGTTACGTGGGGGGCAAGACCGATCTCGTCTCCCAGCGCGTGCTCGACATCCTCCAGGGATTGCCGCTGCTCGTGCTGGCCCTCGTCATGTCGGCCTCGCTCGGCCCCTCGATCCAGAACGTGGTCATCGCGATCTCGATCCCGATCATCCCGCGGGCGGCCCGCGTGATCCGCTCGAGCGTGCTGACGATCCGCGAGATGCAATACATCGAAGCCGCGGGCGCCGTCGGGGTGAGCCATCTGCGCATCGCCTTCCGTCACATCCTGCCCAACACGATGGGGCCGTTCATCGTGCTCTGTACCGCTCAGCTCGGCAGCGCGATCCTGGTGGAGGCGACGCTGTCGTTCCTCGGCCTCGGCGTGCCCGAGCCGTATCCCTCGTGGGGCCGCATGCTCTCGGTCTCCGCCGCCGAATACGCGCAGAAGGCCCCGCACCTGGTCCTCTTCCCCGGCATCGCCATCAGCCTGGCCGTCTTCGGCTCCAACTTGCTGGGCGATGCGTTGCGCGACACACTGGACCCACGGTTGAGAGGTAGTTCGTAGGAGGTATCGATGACGAGCGAAGAGCTGTGCTGGATGCCGGCGTCGGAGATGGCGGGACTCATCCGTCGCAAGAAGCTCTCGCCCGTCGAGGCGATCGACGCCGTGCTCGATCGGATCGCCAAGGTCGACGGCAAGCTCAACGCGTTCGTGACCCTCGTCGCCGAGCAGGCGCGGCGGGAGGCGAAGGCGGCGGAGCGCGCGCTCACGCGTAAGGGCGCCACCCTCGGTCCGCTGCACGGAGTACCGTTCTCGGTGAAGGACCTCGTCACCACCAAGGGCGTGCGCACCACCTTCGGCACGCCGCTCTTCCGCGACAACGTGCCCACCGAGGATGCGCCGATGGTGGAGCGGATCCGGGCCGCGGGCGCCATCATGCTGGGCAAGACCAACACGCCGACGTTCGGGTGGCTCGGGGCCACCCACAATCTGCTGTTCGGGCCGACCCGTAATCCCTGGAACCTCGACCGCACACCCGGCGGCTCGAGCGGTGGCGCCTCCGCCGCGGCCGCCGCCGGTTTCGGCCCGCTGCACATCGGCACCGACGGTGGCGGCTCCATCCGCATCCCCGCCGCCTTCGCGGGGGTCTTCGGCTTCAAGGCCTCGTATGGCCGCATCCCGACCTATCCGGTCAGCGGCGCGTGGAGCCTCTCCCACGTGGGACCGCTCACCCGAACCGTGACCGACGCCGCGCTCATGCTGAACGCCAGCGCCGGTCCCGACGAGCGCGATCAGTACTCGTTGCCGGCGGAGCGGGTGGACTACGTCAAGGCGCTCGCCGGCGGTATCAAGGGGCTGCGGGTCGCGTATGCCGACGACCTCGGCTTCGTCGACGCGCTCGACCCGGAGGTGCGCGCGGCCTGCGCGACCGCCTCGAAGGCGTTCCGTGAATCGGGCTGTCGCGTCGACACCGTGAGCCCCGGGTGGCCGTCCCCCGCGGAGGCCTGGAAGGAGCTCTTCTGCGGCGGCATCGCGACCCGGATGGCGCCGATGCTCGACCGTCGCGAGCTGATCGAGCCGGGTCTGCAGAAGATCATCGACGAGTTCCTGGCCGCGCCGCCGACCCGCTACGTGCAGGCGTGGCTCGATCGTCTCGCCTGGTGGCAACACCCGCGCGCGCTGTTCGAGAAGTACGACCTGCTGGTCACCCCGACGGTGGCTTGCCCGCCATTCAAGATCGGCTTGGACAACGCCACCGAGATCGCCGGTCGGCCGATCCCGGCCTACGGCTGGACCCCGTTCACGTGGCCGTTCAACGTCACCGGACAGCCCGCCGCCTCGCTGCCCTGCGGCTTCACCCGTGACGGCCTGCCGATCGGCTTGCAGATCGTCGGCCGGCGCTACGACGACGTCACGGTCATGCGCGCCTGCGCCGCCTTCGAGCGGGCCCGTCCCTGGGCGTCGAAGCGGCCGCCCATCGGCTGACCGTCAACCCAGCACGGTTTCCAGCGGCGTCGTCGGCTCGCCGACGGATTCGGCGACCGCGGGGTGGACGACGCGGCCGCGCCAGACGTTGATGCCGCGGGCCAGGGCGGGATTCTCGCGCGCCGCGAGCGCGGCGCCCTTGTTCGCCACCTCGAGCGCGTAGGGCAGCGTCGCGTTGGTCAGCGCGAAGGTCGACGTGCGCGGGACCAGCGCCGGCATGTTGGCGACCCCGTAATGCACGACGCCGCCCACGCGATACGTGGGCTCCATCAGCGTGGTCGGCCGGATCGTCTCCACGCAACCCCCTTGGTCGACGGCGACGTCCACGATCACCGCGCCCTCCTTCATGCGCTCGACCATCGCGCGGGTGACCAGCCGGGGCGCCCGCGCCCCCGCCACCAGCACCGCGCCGACCAGCAGGTCGGCCCGCTGGGCGGCCTGGCCGATGTTGAACGCGTTCGAGGCGAGCGTGACCACGCGTCCGCGGAACAGCTCGTCGACGTGGCGCAGGCGATCGAGGTTGACGTCGAGCAGCGAGACGTCGCCGCCGAGGCCGATGGCCGTCCGCGCCGCGTTGAGCCCGACCGTTCCCGCGCCGAGGATCACCACGTTGCCCGGAGGCACGCCGGGAACGCCGGAGAGCAGGATCCCGCGCCCGCCGTACGCCTTGCCCAGGTGGTGGGCGCCCTCGAGCACGGCCAGCCGTCCGGCCACCTCGCTCATCGGCGTGAGGAGCGGCAGGCTCCCGTCCGCGCGCTGGACGGTCTCGTAGGCGATCGCGATCACGTCGGCCTGGCGCAGCGCCGCGGTGAGGGCGGGCACGGCCGCCAGGTGGAGATAGGTGAGGAGGATCTGCCCGCGCCGCAGCCGCGAGTACTCCTCGGCGATCGGCTCCTTCACCTTGAGGATCATCTCGGAGTTCGACCAGATCTCTTCCCCGGGGCCGAGGCTCGCCCCGACCTTGGCGTAGTCGTCGTCGCCAATGCTGCTGCCGTTGCCCGCGTCTTGCTCCACGAGCACGCGATGACCGGCCTCGACGAGCGCATGCACGCCCGCCGGCGTCGCCGCCACCCGCTGCTCGCCCGGCTTGATCTCCTTCGGGACCCCGATGATCACGCCTCTATCCTACCCTCCGCGTCGACGCGCGGGAAACGAGCTGTCGCCGCGTCCGGCGCTTGACGTGCGCCACCCGTGAACCTATATTTCTGTCACCGACCCGTGGTGCTGAGGGCCGGGCTGGAGGTCGACTCCAATGATGGTCACTCGGTCGTCGCAGTCCACCGCCGCCTGGCGGCGACAGGGCGGGCTCCTCGCGTGTCTCGGCGTCATCGGTTGCCTCGTCATCGCCTTCACCGCGACGATCGCGGCCGCGGCCATCACCGTCACCATCGTGAAGCCGAGCGCGGGGACCCTGTCCGACGATAACCTACAGGTCGTGGCCGTCGTCCAGTCCGATTTTCAGCTCTCGACGGTGATCGCCGCCGTCGAGAATCGACAGACGGCGCTGACGTTTTCCAACTCGGCCTACTGCGATTTCAGCTGTCATCCGGGCTGGGCCGGTATCGTCTCGCTGGCGGGCCTGGCCCGAGGCCAGAAGATCCTGACCGTCACCGCCACCGACGTGTTCGGGGCTTCGGCTCAGGCCACCAGGGGCTTCGTCTTCGATAAGCCACCCGTGCTCACGGTCGCCGAACCGTCCGACGAGACGGTCGCCCGACCGACGGTTCACCTCGACATCAGCTGCGCCGACGACGATCCCGCCGGTTGTGGCGTGATCACGGTGCTCGCGGACGGGACGACTGTCGCCAGCCGGACCGGCCGTATCGACGAAACGATCTCGCTCGCCGCCTTCGAGGGCCGTCAGGTCGGGTTGCGGATCCGGGCCCAGGACTCGGCCGGTCAGATCACCGAACAGCTGCGCTTCCTCTACGTCGACTCGAGCCCGCGACTCACGGAGGTCGACCGCGTGCCCGGCCTGATCGTGGACGTGACGGCGGACCGGATCCTGTTCCTCGATCCGCCGCACAACGGCGGCCTCTTGAAAGTCCGCTCGCGCGCCACCGGCGTCGACGTCACGATCCCGCCGGTCGCGGGGCAGGACCCGCAGTACGGGTTCCTGACCCCGACCGGGGCGATGTTCGTCGCGATGGGCGGCAGCGTCTTGCAGGCGGGCGTCTACGATTGGAGAGGAAGCGGGTCCCCGATCAACCTGGGTTACCCGAATTCGACGGAGTCCCTGAGGGTCGCGGGTGACTACGCCATCTGGAGCGGAGAGCACGGCCCGGTCTATACCGGGCAGCCGCCCGTCCTGTTCCGTCGCCATTTGCCGTCCGCGACGAACGTCGAGGTCGCCCTGAACGCCGGAAACTGGAGAAACGACGTCGCCGAGAATGGCGATGTCGTCTACTGGGAGTCTGTAAATGGCGCCTACAACATCTTTCGCTACCGCGCGGGAATCACCACCCCCCTCACGACCGATACCCAGTTGTGGAACACCTACGTAGTCACGGACGGCGTGAACGCCGTGTATCGAAAGCACACCCCATGTTGTTCGAATCAAACGTACGCGATCACGATGTATGGGGCGTCGGGAGAAGTGACGCTGGCCCCGGCGAGATCTCAGGAGCCCGCGCCGGGACGCGATTATGCGGCTCGGAACGGTTGGACTGCGTTCACCCGGTTGAACGGTCAGGCGTTACAGGTCTGGGTCCGCTCTCCGCAGGGCGTGAGCACGCAGCTCTCGTTTTTCGGCTCCTCGAGCCAGATCGACGTGGGGCAGACTGGGAGCGGCATCGAGACGAGTTCTGGCGCCATCAGCTCCGACGGCCAGGTCATGTTCGTCAATGTGCCTGGCTTCGCGCCGAGACGGTATCTGGCCAGTCCGACTCGCAGCGCGGTGCCTATCGGCTCCGGCTGGGGTCTGAGCTTCTCGCTGAACAATCAATGGTTCATCGGGATGGGCCGTTCGCTGTTTGCCGTCGATCCGGACGTGCAGCCGTCGACCATGACGGCGGTGGCGTCTTCGCTGAACCCGGCGGTGGTGGGCCAGGCCGTGACGTTCACCGCGACCGTCAACGTGGTGCCGCCTGCCACCGGCACGCCCACGGGTACGGTGACCTTCTTCGACGGCGCGACCTCCCTCGGCACCCGTATGCTCGCCGCTTCGCTTCGGGCCACGCTGACGACCAGCGCGCTGGGCGCGGGTGTGCACTCGATCACGGCCCGGTACTCGGGGGATGCGTTCTGGAGTGGCAGCACGTCCTTGCCGCTCAGCCAGTCCGTCAAGGCCACGGCGGGCGATTTCGACGGCGACGGCAAGACGGATCTAGCCGTCTACCGCAAAGCGACCGGGGAGTGGTTCATCCAGGGCAGTGCCACCGGCTTCGAGACCGTGACCTTTGGCGCCCCTGCCACCAGTGGTCTCGGCGACATTCCGGTGCCGCGCGACTTCGACGGGGACGGCGAGACGGATCTGGCCATCTACCGCGAAGCGACCGGGGAGTGGTTCATCCAGGGCAGTGCCACCGGCTCGCGGGCGCTGACCTTCGGAGCCCCGTTGTCGAGCGGCCTCGGCGACACTCCGGTCCCGGCCGACTTCGACGGAGACGGCAAGGCGGATCCGGCCATCTACCGCAAGGCGACAGGGGAATGGTTCCTCTTCGGAAGCGCCACGGGCCTCCAGACACGCGTGTTTGGTGCACCGTCCGCGTCCGGGCTGGGCGACGTTCCCGTGCCTGCCGACTTCGATGGCGACGGCAAGACGGACCTCGCCATCTACCGTCAGGCGACCGGGGAGTGGTTCATCTTCGGCAGCGCCAGCGGATCCCGAACTGTGACCTTCGGCGCCCCCGCCGCGAGTGGTCTCGGTGACATTCCGGTGCCTCGCGACTTCGACGGTGACGGCAAGGCTGATCTGGCCATCTACCGACAGACGACCGGGGAGTGGTTGATCTTCGGCAGCGCCACCGGGTTCCGGACCCTTACCTTTGGTGCCCCTGCGTCCAGCGGCCTCGGTGACACGCCGGTGCCCGGCGATTTCGACGGCGACGGCTCCGCCGATCTGGCCATCTACCGAAGGGCGACCGCGGAATGGCTCATCTTCGGCAGCGCTATGGGGTTCCAGACTCGCGTTTTTGGTGCTCCGGCTTCCAGCGGCCTCGGCGACACGCCCCTGCCGTAAGACGTCTCTCGGGTCGTTACGCGCCGCTGGGAATTCGTCACACCCCGCGACGACATCGACGCTCTCAAACGCATGCCGGCGAGGGTGACCGACGAGGCGCCCGCTGCGGGTCGGCGGTGTCGGCGGTTGCGATCACGTGGCGGAGCCTGACCGCGGTCCCCCCCACGGGGCCCCCAGCCCGCCACTTTTGGTGTATCAGACGTTGGACATTGACGGATCAGACGAGGGCCCCGACGCTGGGCGCGTGCACCTGGTCGATGTGCTCGTCGCGCTCGCCCTCATGGGCCTGCTGTTCTCGGCCACGCTCACCGTTCTGGCCCACGGCCAGCGCGCGTACACGCAGGGGGCGGCGCGGGTGGAGTCGCAGCAGAGCGCGCGGATGGCGCTGACTCGCATGGCCCGCGAGCTTCGTCAGGCGGGATCGGGCGGTGGATCGTTGCCTCCGATCGCGGTCGCCGAGGCGGCGCGGGTCGTGATCCAGCACGATTTCGACGGTGACGGCGTGGCCTCCGGCCGAGGCGAGACCGTGACGTGGCAGCTGTCCGCGGGGGTCTTGCGGCGCAACGCCGGCGCCGGCGCGCAGCCGATCGTCAACGGCGTGCGCGCGCTGGCGTTCAGCTATCTCGACGCGGACTCGCGCTCGACCACGGTCCCCGCCGCCGTGCGCACGGTGGTCGTCTCGCTCACCACCGAGCCCGAGCACCCCGGCGCCGGCGGCGCGACGATCACGAAGCTCACCACCGAGGTCCGACTGCGCAACCGCTGACCCTGGGAATCCGTCCCACCCCAGGGCTCGATCCGCTGCCGTGACCCGTGAGCCTCCCAGAGCCTCCCCACCCGCGGGGTCGGCTCCCCTGGTTCCCCCCACCGGTTGAATGGGGACTGTGAAACGGTTTTCCTAGAAAAATCGTGCGCTTTTCGCTTGACGCAAATTTTTTCACGTCGTACTCTCCCGGCCTAGTGGGACGAAGTGGGATGAAGTGGTGTGGAGGAGCTGAGAGGACATGTTTCGGGGCCGGTACCAGCACACGATCGATCCGAAGGGCAGGCTCAGCATCCCGGCGAAATTCCGGGATGTTTTGGCCCAGTTCGACGGCGCCCTGATCGTGGTCCCCAACGACAACTCCATCGAGGTCCACCCGCTCGAGGAATGGGAGCGGCTGGAGGCGCGGATCAACGACAAGTCGATGTTCGATCCCGACGTGCGGAAGATTGGACGGCTTTACATTTCGCGCGCGAAGGAAGTCGCACTCGACGGCGCCGGCCGTGTCCTGCTGCCCCCCGATTCCCGCGAGCAGGGGGGGCTGCAGCGCGACGTGACCCTGCTGGGGCCGGGTCGTCTGTACTTCGAGATCTGGGACCGGGTGCGCTTCGACGAGTACGAGCGCACCAACGGCGACGGCCTCCCGTCGCTCTTCGAGAAGCTTTCGGCGTTAGGAGTCTAGGCAGTTCACCTTCCGGTCCTCGTGGACGAGGTCGCGTGGCTGTTAGGGCCACGGCGCGAGGGCTGGGTGATCGACGGGACGGTCGGCATGGGTGGACACGCGGAGGTGATCCTGGAACGAAGCGGCGCGGAGGTGCGCCTGCTCGGCCTGGACGTCGACCCCGTGGCCCTCGATCGCGCCCGCGACCGGCTGGCCCGCTTCGGCGATCGCGCGCGCCTGCGTCGCGCGAGCTTCCGTGACCTCGCCGCGGCGGCCTCGGCCGAAGACGTGCGAGAGCCGCGCTCGATCCTCCTCGACCTCGGCGTGTCGTCCTACCAGCTCGACGAGGCGGGCCGGGGCTTCTCGTTCCTGGTCGACGAGCCCCTGGACATGCGGCTCGATCCCTCGTCGCGGCCCACGGCGGCGGAGCTGGTCAACGAGCTGCCCGAAACGGAGCTGGCCCGGATCATCTTCGAGTACGGCGACGAGCGCCACGCGCGGCGGATCGCGCGGTCGATCGTCCGTCGCCGCCCGCTCGCGACCACCGGCGACCTCGTGGCCGCGGTGCGCGGGGCCGTCCCCCGCGCCGCCTGGTCACGCCGGCTGCACGTCGCCACCCGAACGTTTCAGGCGATTCGCATGGCCGTCAACGACGAGCCCGGAGCGCTCCGCCAGGCGCTCGGGGACGCGCCCGCGCTGCTGGCCGCGGGCGGCCGACTCGGATGCATTGCGTTTCACTCGGGCGAAGATCGCATCGTGAAGCAGGCGTTCCGGACGCTCGCTCGGCAGGGATTCGCCGAGCTGGAGCCGTCGCCCCTCGTGCCCGGGGACGACGAGGTGCGGGCCAACCCCCGCGCCCGGAGCGCCAAGCTGCGCGTGCTGGAGCGGCTTTCGTGATGAAACCACAGCAGCTGCATCGAGAGATGGATCCGCGGGTTCCCCGGTCCGTGATGCTGGCCCTGAGCGGCGCGCTGGTGATCGTCGCCTGCGCCCTGGCCGTGGTCGGCCTCCGCATGCAGTCCGTGCACCTGGGCTACCGGCTCGACGCGGTGCGCGCCGAGCGGGCGGAGCTGAGCATGCTCCTCCGCCAGCTCCAGGTGGAGCTGGCCACCCAGCGTTCACCCGCGCGGATCGAGTCGCGGGCCCGTGATCTGGGACTGATCATGCCGACCCGCGAACAGGTGCGCCTGGCCCGCGAGTTCGTGCCCGGCGACAGCGGTGTGGCCGCCGCGCAGCAGGTCCGCGTCGAGGCGTCCTTGCGGTGAAAATTCCCGGCCTCCGGACGCGCGTCCTCATCGTCGCGGCGATCATCGCCGTCGCGTTCGGAGGTCTCGTGGCCCGCCTGTCGTACCTGCAGCTCTTCCGGCACGCGGAGCTGACCGCCCAGGCCTCGCGCCAGTACTCCCGGATGGTCGTGCTCCAGGCCCAGCGCGGCCCCATCGTCGACCGTCACGGCGCGGCGCTGGCGACCTCGAGCCCGGCCGAGTCGCTCTTCGCCCATCCCCGCGGCGTGGGCGATCCCGTCCGCGTGGCCGCGCGGCTGGCCCCGATCATCGAGATGCCCGAGGCCGAGCTGCACGGGAGCCTCGTCAGCGGCAAGCCCTTCGTGTGGCTGCGACGTCGCGTGCCTCCCGCGGTCGCCGCGCAGGTCAGGGCGCTCCGGGAGCCCGGGCTCGACCTCGTGCCCGAGCCGATGCGTCTCTACCCCAACCGCGAGCTGGCCGCCCACGTGATCGGCTTCGTGGGGATGGACGGCGGACTCGAGGGTGTCGAGCGCGCGTGGGACAAGGATCTCGGCGGCGCGCCTGGCAAGGCGATCGCCGGCCGTGACGCGCTGGGCCGGGGAATCGAGAGCGCCAAGACCCTCAAGCCCCCGGTCCCCGGTCAGGGCGTCATGCTGACGATCGACACCAACATCCAGTACATCGCCGAGCGCGAGATCGACGCGGCCTTTCGGCGCACGGGCTCCCGCGCCGCGATGGCGGTGATCATGGAGCCGCGGACCGGCGACGTCCTGGCCATCGCCATCCGGCCGACGTTCAACCCCAACGCCGTCGGCGGCGACGCGCGCCAGCGCGAGGCCCTGCGCAATCGCGCGGTCACCGATCCGTTCGAGCCCGGGTCGACCTTCAAGGTCATCATGGCCGCGGCCGCGCTGGAGGAGGGCATCGTGACCCCCGCCTCGCGGGTGTACGGGGAGAACGGCTCGATCACGATCGCCAAGACCACCATCCACGACTGGAAGAAATACGGCTGGCTCACGTTCTCCGAGGTGCTGCAGAACTCCTCGAACGTGGGCTCGATCAAGGTCGGACTGTCGCTGGGCTCCGAGCGCTATCACCGCTACATGAGCGCGTTCGGCTTCGGCGCCCTCACCGGCGTCGGGCTCTCCGGCGAGAGCCGGGGGTTGCTGCGCGAGCCGTCGAAGTGGTCGGCGCTGTCGCTGCCCACGATGTCGATCGGCCAGGAAATCTCGGTCACCGCGCTCCAGATGGTGGCGGCGTTCGGCGCCATCGCCAACGGTGGCACGCTGATGCAGCCGCGGCTGGTGCGGTCGATCTTCGACGCCGACGGCCGCGAGCTCCGGCGCTTCGATCCGGTGGCGGTGCGCCAGGTGATCTCGAAGGAGACGGCCCAGACCCTGACGCGCATCCTCACCCGGGTGGTCACCGACGGCACCGGGCACAACGCCGCCATCGCCGGGTACGACGTGGGCGGCAAGACGGGAACGGCGCAGAAGCTCGATCCGGCCACCCGCCGCTACTCGCGCAACCCCGGTGTGCTGTCGTTCGTGGGGTTCGCGCCGACCGACGCGCCGCGCTTCGTGATGCTGGTGATGCTCGACGAGCCCAAGAACGAAAAGTGGGGCAGCGAGGCCGCCGCGCCGATCTTCTCGGCGATCGGCCGCGACGTCCTGCGCTATCTCGACGTGCCCGCGCGCGACGTGAAGGCCGTGCAGATCGAGGCCATGCCCTCCGCCGATCGCTCGCCGACGTCGGGATCCGCCGGCGGCATCAGCCCGGCGATCGTCGCCGCCGAACCGGCGGACGGCGTCGCCCGCATGCCCAGTCTGCGCGGCAAGACCAAGCGCCAGGTCCTCGCCCTCCTGGCCCCGCTTCGGGTCGACGTCACGATGGCCGGGCGCGGCGTCGTCGTCGACCAAGACATCGCCCCAGGGGCGCCCGTCGATCGGGGAGCCATGGTCCGCCTGACCCTCGATTCGCCGACCATCCGCACGGCGGCCGCCCTGAGGCCGCCGGCGCCAACCCGCCCGGCCGCGAAGTTCACCGCCGACCGCGGCCTCGGCGCTTCGAGCGCCGGCGCGACCGAATCCTCGGGGGAGGCAGCGGAGCGGGCCGAAGGCCCGCGGAGCGTCGGACGAGGGGCGCAGCCCGCCTCCGAGTCATATGACTGATGAGCCGAGGAACGACGTGCCCGTGAGCATCCTGCTGGACGCGCTGCCCGACAAGCGCATCGTCGGCGTGCCGCCGGTCAGCGTTCGTGGAATCGCCGACGACTCCCGACGGGTGCAGGCGGGAGATTGCTTCGTGGCCGTGCCCGGCTTCAAGGCCGACGCGCGCCGCTTCGTCGCCCAGGCCGTCGAGCGCGGAGCCGGTCTGGTCGTGACCGAGGGCGAAGCGCCGCCGCTGCCGGGCGTGGCCACCGTGCTGGTGCCGTCGGCTCGCGTCGCCCTGGGACGCCTCGCGGGCGCCTACTATGGTCACCCCTCGCGCGATCTCACCCTGGTCGGCATCACCGGAACCAACGGCAAGACCACCACGTCGTATCTGGTGGAAGCGCTCTTGCAAACCAGAGGTGATCGCACAGGCGTCATCGGCACGATCCAGTACGTCGTCGGCGACGAGCGTCGAGCTGCCGGACAGACGACCCCCGAGGCCCCGGAGCTTCAATCCCTGCTTGCACGCATGCGCGATCGCGGCGTGCGGGGCGTCGCCATGGAGGTCTCCTCACACGCGCTGGCGCTGGCCCGCGTCGACGAGTTGACGTTTGACGTTGCGATGTTCACGAACCTGACGCAGGACCACCTGGACTTTCACCGGACGTTGGACGCGTATCGGGCGGCGAAGCGTCACCTCTTCGAGCTGCTCGCGCGCTCCCCGAAACCCCACCGCGTCGCGGTCGTGAACGGCGACGATCCGTCCGGCGCCGAGATGACGCGAGACCTGCCGGTGACCGTGCTCACCTTCGGCCTCGGCGCGCGCGCGGAGGTGCGGGCCGAGCGCCATGAATCGACGCTGGCCGGCATCCGTCTCACCGCCGTGACCCCGCGTGGCCGCCTGGAGCTGACCTCCCCCCTGATCGGCGAGCACAACGTGATGAACCTGCTCGGCGCCATCGGGGCGGGAATCGCGCTCGGTCTCGACGGCGAGGCGATCGTGCGCGCGCTGTCCGGCGTGGGGACGGTGCCCGGGCGCTTCGAGCAGGTGCGCGCGGGCCAGCCGTTCCTCGTCGTCGTCGACTACGCCCACACCCCCGACGCGCTGGAGCGCGTGCTGGCCACCGCGCGCAAGCTCACGCCCGGCCGGCTCGCCGTCGTCTTCGGCTGCGGCGGCGATCGCGACCGCGGCAAGCGGCCCATCATGGGTGAGATCGCGGCGAGGCTCGCCGATCACGTGTGGATCACCTCCGACAACCCGCGCTCGGAGCGGCCGGCGGCCATCATCGACGAGATCATCCCCGGCGTGCGCGGCGTGGCCGGCGGTGAGGGACGCTTCATCGCGGAGCCCGAGCGTCGTGCCGCGATCGCCGCGGCCCTCCGGTGGGCGGAGGGGGGCGACACCGTGGTGATCGCGGGCAAGGGCCACGAGACCTACCAGATCATCGGGGCCGACGTGCTGCCGTTCGACGACCGCGAGGTCGCGCGGGCGATCCTGGCCGAGCGGGCCTGAGATGGCGACCTTCACCGTCCAGGAGATCGTCCGGGCCACCCAGGGGGCGCTGGTCGTCGGCGACCTCGGCGTGCCCGTGACCGGGGTGTCGATCGACTCGCGCACGCTGGGCGTCGGCGAGGCGTTCTTCGCCATCGTCGGCCATCGCCTCGACGGCCACGACTTCATCGCCGACGCGGCCAGCCGGGGCGCGGCCTGCGTGGTGGCCCAGAACGTGCCGGATCACATCCCGTCCGGCGTCCCGTTCGTGCTCGTCGAGGACACCACCCGCGCGCTCGGACGGCTGGCCGCCCGCCACCGGGCGAAGTTCTCGATCCCCATCGCCGCCGTCACCGGATCGAACGGCAAGACCACGACCAAGGAAATGATGGCGGCGGTCCTGGCCGCCCGCGGCAAGGTGCTGAAGCCGGAGGGCAGCTTCAACAACCAGTGGGGCGTGCCGCTGACGCTCCTGCGCCTCACCGCCGAGCACCAAGCCCTCGTCGTCGAGATCGGTTGCAATCAGCCGGGCGAGATCGGCTACCTCGCGGGCCTGGCCGCGCCCACCGTGGGCGTGGTCACCACCGTGGCCGACACCCACCTGGAGCTGCTCGGCTCGATCGAGGGCGTGCGGGAGGAAAAGGCCGCGCTGGCCCGCGCCATCGGCGAGGACGGCGTGGTCGCCCTCAACGCCGACGACCCGCGCGTGGCCGGGATGGCCCAGGACACGCGGGCTCGAGTGATCACCTACGGGTGCTCAGAGACGGCCGAGGTGCGGGCGGTGGGCGGGGTGAAGGAAGACGCGCGCGGGCTCACCTTCACCCTGGAGACGGCGGGCCGCGGCGAGCGCGTCTGCCTGGCCTTCGCCGGCCGCCACAACGTCACCAACGCGCTGGCCGCGGCGGCGGCCGGGCTCGCCGTCGGGCTCACGCTGGCCGACGTGGTGGCCGGTCTCGAGCGCGCGCGGCCGGCCAAGGGCCGCTGCGTGTGGCGCGAGGTCGCGGGCGTACGCATCCTCGACGACAGCTACAACTCCAACCCGGCGGCCATGCGGGCCGCCCTCGACACCGTCGCCGCCCACCAGGGGCCGAGCCGCCTGGTCGTCGTGCTCGGCGACATGCTCGAGCTGGGCGCCCACGCCGAGGCCGCCCACGTCGAGCTGGGCCGCGAGGTCACGGCGCGCGGAGTCGCCGAGTTCATCGGGCTCGGCCCGCACATGAAGCTCGCGGTGAAGGCGGCCCGCGAGGCCGGTCTGGCCGAGGCCCAGCACGCCTCCACGTTCGAGGACACCGTGGCCCACGCCCTCAAGCGGGTGATCCGCGGCGACGTCGTGCTCATCAAAGGGTCGCGCGGGATGCGGATGGAGCGCGTGGTGGACGCGCTCGCCGCGCGGCTGGCCCGGCCCGAAGCGAGGTGAGACCCGGCGATGCTCTATCACATGCTGGTGCCCTTCGCGCGGGATCACATCGTCTTCAACGTCTTCCGCTACCTGACGTTCCGGTCGCTGATGGCCCTGATCTCGGCCCTGATGATCTCGCTGGTGATCGGGCCCTACATCATCCGGCGGCTGCGGGAGAGGCAGCAGGGCGGCGAGACGATCCGCGAGGACACCCCGGAGCGGCACCGGGCGAAGAAGGGCACGCCCACGATGGGTGGGATCGTCATCCTGGGGGCGTTGCTGGGCTCGACCCTCTTGTGGGCGAACCTGCTGAACCGGTACGTCTGGGTGGTGTTGCTGGCCACCGCGGGCTTCGGGCTGATCGGCGCCGTGGACGATCTCGCCAAGGTGCGGTGGCACAAGGGCATCTCCGCCCGCGCGAAGTTCGCCTGGCAGATCCTGCTCACCGTCGCCGTGCTCCAGGTCGTGTACTGGCAGCCGCCCGTGAACGGCTGGACGCCCGTGCTCGCCATTCCCTTTCTCAAGGGCTGGGTCGTCAACCTCGGCTGGCTGTGGATCCCGTTCGCGGTGATCGTGATCGTCGGCGCGTCCAACGCGGTCAACCTCACCGACGGGCTCGACGGCCTGGCCATCGGCCCCGTCATCATGGCCGGCGGCGTGTTCTGGATCCTCGCGTACCTCACCGGCAACTTTCGGGCGGCCGACTATCTCAAGATCATCAACGTCAAGGGCGCCGGCGAGCTGACCGTGTTCTGCGGCGCGCTGATCGGCGCGGCCATCGGGTTTCTGTGGTTCAACTGCCATCCGGCCCAGGTCTTCATGGGCGACGTGGGCTCGCTGGCCCTGGGCGGCGCCATCGGCGCCCTGGCCGTGCTGACGAAGGCCGAGCTGCTGCTGCCCCTGATCGGCGGCCTCTACGTGGTGGAAGCGGCCTCCGTGATCATCCAGGTCGCGAGCTTCAAGCTGACGGGCCGTCGCGTCTTCCGCATGGCTCCGCTCCACCATCACTACGAGCTGACCGGCTGGTCCGAGCCCAAGATCGTGGTCCGCTTCTGGATCATCTCGTTCGCGCTGGCCTTGCTGGCGCTGACCACGCTGAAGCTCCGGTGACGGAAATGACGGAGCGTGGCGATTCGCCGAACGTCGGGCGCCGGAGGCCAGGCGCGGGCGCCCCGACGGCGAGAGGACGCGCATACCTCGACTCGTTGGCCGGCCGGCCGGCGGCCGTCGTCGGCCTCGCCCGCAGCGGCGTCGCCGCCGCCCGGCTGCTCCACGCCTGCGGGGCGCGGGTGTCGGCGAGCGACGCCAAGCCGCTCGCGCGACTCGGCGATGATGCCCGCGGACTCGCCCAGCTCGGCATTCGGCTCTTCGCCGACGACGCGGCGGGCGCGGGCGTGGCGGGGGCCGAGCTGGTGGTGGTGAGCCCCGGCGTTCCCGTCGAGGCTCCTCAGCTCGTCGCCGCGCGACGGGGCGGAGCGTCGATCATCGGCGAGATCGAGCTGGGGTGGCGCGCGCTCGAGGCGGATACGATCGCGATCACCGGCACCAACGGCAAGACCACCACGACCGCGCTCACCGGCGCGCTGCTCGCCGAGCACCATCGCGCGGTCCTGGTGGCCGGCAACATCGGCACGCCGCTCGCCGGCCATGCCCTCACGTTTCCCCCCGACGGCACGGTCGTCTGCGAGGTGTCGAGCTTCCAGCTGGAGACCATCGAGACCTTTCAGCCGCGGGTGGCGGTGGTGCTGAACGTCACCCCCGATCATCTCGACCGGCACCGCACGTTCGAGGCGTACCTGGACGCCAAGGCCCGGATCTTCGCCAACCAGACGGCGGCCGACTGCGCGGTGCTCAACGCCGACGACGCGCCCACTCGCGGTCTCGCCGAGCGCACGCGGGCCGACGTCGTGTGGTTCAGCCGCCGGCGTCCGCTCGACCACGGCGTGTTCGTGCGCGACGGCTGGATCGTGGCCAAGCTGAACGCGCGCCTGGAGACGATCGGCCCGCTCTCCGAGATCTTCCTGCGCGGCCAGCACAACGTCGAGAACGTGCTGGCGGCGACGGCGTGCGCGCTCTGGCGGGGCCTGCCCGCCGCGGTCATCCGCGAGGGCATCGCGCGCTTCCGCGGCGTCGCCCACCGGATCGAGCTCGTGCGGGACGTGCACGGCGTGCACTACTACAACGACTCCAAGGGGACGAACGTCGCCTCCACGATCAAGGCGCTGGAGAGCTTCTCCGAGCCGATCGTGCTGATCGCCGGCGGTGTCGGCAAGGGCCAGGATTTCGCGCCGCTCGCCGAGGCCGCCCGCGGCCGGGTGCGTGAGGTCGTCGTGCTGGGCGAGGACGGTCCCAGGATCGCCGCCGCGCTGGAGGCCGCCGCGCTGCCGGTTCGTGCGGCGGACTCGATGGAGGCGGCGATCGAGGCGGCGCGCGAGGCGGCGTCCGCCGGCGACGTCGTGCTGCTCTCGCCCGCCTGCGCGTCCTTCGACATGTTCGACAACTACGAGCACCGCGGCGACGTCTTCCGCGCCCTCGTCAATGGTTTGGTCTGAATGCCGCGCAAGCTCTCGCCGGACATGTGGCTGTTCGGGGCGATGATCGTGCTGCTCTCGATCGGGGTCGTGATGGTCTACTCCGCGAGCGCGATCGTGGCGACCGAGCGCTTCCGCGATCCGTACTTCTTCCTCAAGAAGCAGCTCGTGTGGGCCCTGCTCGGCGCGGCCTGCCTGCTGGTGGCCCTGCGCGTGGACTATCGACGGCTCGAGCGCTGGCAGTGGCCGATCCTGATCGTGGCCGCCGTGCTGCTCGTGCTGGTGCTGGTGCCCCCGTTCGCCCAGCCCATCAACGGCACCCGCCGCTGGCTGCGGTTCGGCCCGATCTCGTTCCAGCCCGCCGAGCTGGCCAAGCTCGCGCTCGTCGTCTACCTGGCCGGCTATCTCTCGCGCCGGCGCGAGGGCCTGCGCGACTTCTGGCGCGGCCTCCTGCCGCCGCTGCTGATCGCCGTCGCCTTCGCGCTGCTCGTGCTGGCCCAGCCCGACCTCGGCAACTGCCTGACCCTGATCATGGTCACGCTCGGGCTCCTCTATCTCGCCGGCGTGCGGTTCCGCCACCTGGCCATGGTGCTGGCGCCGGCGCTGCCGCTCCTCATCCTGGCCATCTGGATGGCGCCCTATCGGTTACGGCGCATCACCACCTTCCTCGATCCGTGGTCGGATCAGCGGGGCGGGGGATTTCAGATCATCCAGTCGTGGCTCGCCCTCGGCAGCGGCGGCCTCTTCGGGCGCGGCATCGGCGAATCCAAGCAGAAGCTCTTCTACCTGCCGGAGTCGCACACCGACTTCATCTTCGCCGTGGTCGGCGAGGAGCTGGGCTTCGTGGGCGCCCTCGGCCTGCTGGGCCTCTTCGTGATCCTGATCTGGCGCGGCCTGCGCGTCGGGGTCCGGGCACCGGACGCGTTCGGCGCCTACCTCGCCCTCGGCATCACCGTGCTCATCGCCACCCAGACGCTGGTGAACGTCGGGGTGGTCACCGGCACGCTGCCGACCAAGGGCCTGCCGCTGCCCTTCGTCTCGTTCGGAGGGTCCGCGCTGCTCATGACCATGCTCTCGACGGGGGTGCTCTTGAACATCTCCCAGCACGCCAATGTTTAAGCGCTACCAGCAGATCCACTTCGTGGGGGTCGGCGGCAGCGGCATGTCCGGGATCGCCGAGATCATGTCGAACCTCGGCTATCGCGTGACCGGCTCGGACCAGCGCCGCAACGAGGCGATCGAGCGGCTCGAGCGGCTGGGGGCCAAGGTGTTCATCGGCCACGAGGCGAGCCACGTCGAGGGCGCCCACGTGATCGTCTACTCGTCGGCCGTCTCCCGCGACAACATCGAGGTGCAGGTGGCGCGGCAACGCGGCATCCCGGTGATCCCCCGCGCCGAGATGCTGGCCGAGCT
>DATHGT010000249.1:0-3451 GCA_035317605.1 Candidatus Acidiferrum sp.
GCGCTCGGCCAGCGCGCGGGAGAAGCGCGGCGGAACGAGGATGTCCTGGTCGGCGACGCTGATCAGCGTGGGACAGCGGATCGCCCCCACCCGGTCGAGCGCGTCGTGCGTTTGCACGGCGTCGCACTGGCGTTCGAAGCCGGTGAGCGACATCGGATACGGGTTGGCCAGGGCGTTCTGAAGGATCATCTCCACGAACTCCGGCCGCTCGTCGTAGGTGGCGGGCGCGAACAGCCAGAGATAGCCCGCCCGCATCGCGCCCTCGCGATCCAGCGCGCGCCGCTGGAGCCGCCCCGCGTCGATCTGCGCCCGGAGGTAACGGTCGGGGCGACCCAGCGTGCAATGGAGCTGGAGCGAGCGTACCCGGTCGGGATGCGCCAGCGCGAGTTCCTGAGCGATCATCCCGCCCATCGAGGCCCCGAGCACGTGGGCCCGCTCGATGCCGAGCGCGTCCATCAGCCCGACGGTGTCCTCGGCCATCATGCGCGTCGTGTAGGGGTGGTCGGGGACGTCGGTCTGGCCGGCCCCCCGATTGTCGAACGCGATCACCCGATACCGCTCGGCGAAGGCGGGAAACTGAAATCCCCACGCGAGGTGGTCGGCGCCCAAACCCATGATCAAGACCAGGGGATCGCCCTGGCCCGCCTCGACGTAGTACATCGACAGATCGCTGACGCGAATCTTCGGCATGTGCGCCCCGGGCGGGCGACGACTACGCGGTGACGGCCCCCGAACGGACCTGGCAGGCGATCCAGTGGCCGGGGGAGATTTCCTTGAGCGTCTGCTCGTTCTGCGAGCACGACGGCACCCGAAGCGCGCAGCGCGTGTGGAACCGGCAGCCCGAGGGCGGGTTGATCGGGCTCGGCACGTCGCCCTCGAGGAGGATGCGCTTGCGCTTCATGGTCGGATCGGGGATCGGCACTGCCGACAGCAACGCCTCGGTATACGGGTGCCTGGGGTTGGTGTAGAGCTCCCTGGCCGGCGCGATCTCCACGATCTTGCCCAGGTACATCACGGCCACCCGCGTGGAGATGTGCTCGACCACCGACAGGTCGTGGGCCACGAAGAGGTACGTCAGGCCGAATTTGCTCTGGAGGTCTTCCAGCAGGTTGATGACCTGGGCCTGCACCGAGACGTCGAGGGCGGACACCGGCTCGTCGGCGACGATCAGCTTGGGGCTCACGGCGAGCGCCCGCGCGATGCCGATGCGCTGGCGCTGGCCGCCCGAGAACTCGTGCGGATACCGGCGCAGGTGATCGGCGTTCATCCCCACGGTCTCCAGGAGCTGCACCACGCGCTCCTCACGCTGGCGCCGGCCCTTCGCGAGCTTGTGGATCACCAGCGCCTCGCCGATGATCGAGCCCACGGTCATGCGCGGGTTCAGCGACGCGTAGGGATCCTGGAAGATGATCTGCATTTCCTTGCGCAGAGCCCGCAGCGAGCGCTTGTCCAGGGTGGTGACGTTCTTGTCCTCGAACCACACCTCGCCGGCCGTGGGCTCGATGAGTCTCAAGATGCTGCGGCCCGTCGTCGACTTGCCGCACCCGGACTCACCGACCAGACCGAGCGTCTCCCCCGCCATGATGTCGAACGACACGTCGTCGACGGCGTGGACGCGCGCGACCTCTCGCGAGAGCAGGCCGCCGCGGATGGGGAAGTACTTCTTGAGGTTCCGGACCCGGAGGAGCGCGTCTGCCATGGCGGACCTCAGTACAGGAAGCAGGCGACCTTGTGGCCAGGCCTGACTTCCTTGAGTGGCGGCGTGTTCTCGAAGTGCGTGGGCTTGGCGAACTGACAGCGGGGGGCGAAGCGGCAGCTCGGCTTGATCTCGCCCCTGAGCGTCGGCACCGTGCCCGGGATGGTCTCCAGCTTCTGCCGCTTGGTCGCGGCCAGGTCGATCCGCGGGATTGACCGGAGCAGCCCCTGCGTGTACGGGTGCAGCGGCTCCTTGAACAGCTCGCCGACCGGCGCCTCTTCCACCACCTGGGCCGCGTACATCACCACGACCCGCTGCGCGGTCTCGGCGATGACGCCCATGTCGTGGGTGATGAGCAGGATCGCCATCCCGAGCTTGGCCTTCAGCTCGTTCAGCAATTCCAGGATCTGGGCCTGGATGGTGACGTCGAGGGCCGTGGTCGGCTCGTCGGCGATGAGCAGGTTCGGGTTGCAGGAGAGCGCCATCGCGATCATGATGCGCTGCCGCATGCCGCCGGAGAGCTGGTGGGGATACTCCTTGACCCGGCGCTCGGCGTTGGGGATGTGGACCAACCGAAGCATCTCGACGGTCTTGTCCATGGCGTCGCGCCGGCCCAGACCCTCGTGCAGGCGGAGGGCCTCCGCGATCTGCTCACCACACGTGAAGACGGGGTTGAGCGAGGTCATGGGCTCCTGGAAGATCATCGAGATTTCCTTGCCGCGGATCTTGCGCATCGCGGCGGGGGAGAGGTCCAGGAGGTTCTTGCCGTTGTAGTTGATCGAGCCCTCGACGATGCGGCCGGGCGGCTGCGGGATGAGCCGCATGATCGAGAGCGCGGTCACGCTCTTGCCGCAGCCGGACTCGCCGACCACGCCGAGCGTCTCGCCCTTGTTGATGTGGAAGTCGATCCCGTCGACGGCGCGGACGACGCCCTCGTCGGTGAAGAAGTGGGTCTTCAGTCCTTTCACGTCGAGCAGTCGTTCGGCCATCGTCCCTCTACCTCCGAGCCTCTGAAGGGCTCGCCTCGGCCGTCGAACGGCCTGCGGCTCGCACTACCATCCCTTGGTGATTTCCGTGAAGGCGTCGAGCGTGCGACCGATGTCGTCGGCGTCGACGTCCTTGTGGGTGACGCACCGGATGAACGTCGGAGACATCGCGTGGAGCTTGACCTTGCGCGCCGCGCACCCCGCCACCAGCTCGTCGGCGCCGCCGGGACGGTCGATCCGCAGGATCACGATGTTGGTCTGCACGCTCGCGAGGTCGATCGAGATTCGCGGCAGCGTGGCCAGCCCCTCGGCGAGGGTGTGGGCGTTGACGTGGTCCTCGGCGAGGCGGTCGACCATGCGCTCGAGCGCCACGATGCCGGCGGCCGCGATGATCCCGGCCTGGCGCATGCCGCCGCCCAGCATCTTCCGGACCCGGCGCGCCCGGGCGACGAAGTCCGCGCTTCCGCAGATCAGCGAGCCGACGGGCGCGCTGAGCCCCTTGGAGACGCAGAAGGTGACGGAATCCACGTCGCGCGCGAAGTCGCGCGCCGGGCGACCGAGCGCGACGGCGGCGTTGAAGATCCGGGCTCCGTCGAGGTGCACGGGGACGCCGCGCTCGTGAGCGACCGCGGCGACCGCGCCGATCTCTTCCGGGGTGCAGTAGGTGCCGCCGTGGCGGTTGTGCGTGTTCTCGATGCACACCAGACCCGTGGGCGGGACGTGGATGTTCGCGGGACGCAGGGCCTCGCGGACCTGGGCGGGAGAGAGA
>DATHGT010000250.1:0-38739 GCA_035317605.1 Candidatus Acidiferrum sp.
GCCGGGTTCGAGCTGGTGGCCCGCTCGCCCAAGGGCACCCTGCGCAGCGGCATGCGGCTGACCCCGCGCGGCCGCGAGTTCTTGGCCTGCTACCGGAAGTTCCAGCGCAGCCTGGACGCCGCCGCCACCCGCCACTTCGACCGCGCGTTCAGCGGCAAGTCGTTCGCGCGCCGAGGGGCCACGCCTCTCAAGACCGGTCGAGCGTCGGCCCTGCCGGCGAGGAGCTCGGAATGACTGAACTACCGAAGCGCGAACTCGGAAAGACGGGGCTGCAGGTCACGATGCTCGGCTACGGTGCCATGGAGCTGCGCGGGGCGCCGCGGGCCCGTGACGTCACCGACGCGCAGGCGGAGACCATCCTGCACGCCGTGCTCGACGCCGGCATCAACTACATCGACACGTCGATCGACTACGGCTTGAGTGAGGAGCGAATCGGTCGCTACATCGGCGACCGGCGCTCCGAGTACTATCTCGCGAGCAAGTGCGGCTGCCTGGTGGGAGCGCCTCCGGCCCCGCGCGGCGAGCGTAGCCCGCACGTGTTCACCCGCGACAACATCCTGGCCGGCGTGGAGCAAAGCCTGGCCCGCATGCGGACCGACCATCTCGACGTGCTGCAGTTCCACATCTCGCCGTCCCGACAGACCCTGGAGGAGCACGGCGCGCTGGAGACCGTCCTCGAGCTCAAGCGCGCCGGCACCGTCCGGTTCATCGGGATGTCCGGCACCGTGCCCAACCTCGCCGACCACATCGCCATGGGCGTGTTCGACGTGTTCCAGATCCCGTATTCTGCGGTCGAGCGTGAGCACGAAGCGCTCATCACGGCGGCGGCCAAGGCCGGCGCCGGCATCGTGGTCCGAGGCGGCGCGGCGAAGGGTGCGCCCACCGAGGGCAAGCAGGGCGGCGTGCAGTGGGAGCGCTGGCAGCGGGTCCAGCTCGACGACCTGCTCGACGGCATGACGCCCATGGAGTTCATCCTGCGTTTCACCTTCACCCATCCCGATCTGCACACGAACATCGTCGGGACGATCAATCCCGCCCATCTCCACCACAACGTAGCCGTGCTCCGGCAAGGCCCCTTGCCGGCCAACGTGTACGCCGAGGCCAAGCGTCGCTTCGACGCCGCCGGCTCGACCCCACGCGGCGTGTAGGCTGGGAGGGGAGGACGTTCGATGAGAAGGCGCTTGAACCGGTCGGCCCGCGGCTGGTCCGCGGGCGCCGGAATTCTTCTGTTCCTGTTCGTCGGGATCTTCGCGGAGCGCGCGACCGCGCAGGGGCGCGACGTGCTCGTGTTCGCGGCGGCGAGCCTCAAGAACGCGCTCGACGACGTCAACGCCGAGTACCAGCGGCAGACCGGGCGCAAGGTCACGGTGTCGTACGCGTCCAGCCCCACGCTAGCCAAGCAGATCGAAGCGGCCGCGCCCGCGGACGTCTTCATGTCAGCCGACCTCGACTGGATGGACTACCTGGCCCAGCGCCGCCTGATCAAGCCGGAAACGCGACGCAAGCTCCTCGCCAATCGCCTGGTGCTCGTTAGCCCCGGGAAGACCCCCGGGGAGACGCCTGGGGAAACGCGTTGGGGGGGGGAAACGTATCGGGGGGGTTTGGGGGGAGCCGTAGGGGCCCCCCAATCAAATAGTGTGAATAAGGCTCAGCCCGACGTCACGATCAGTCACGGCTTCCCGCTCGCGAACCTGCTCGGGAGCGGTCGCCTCGCGATGGCGGACCCCGACTCGGTGCCGGCCGGGAAGTACGGCAAGGCCGCGCTCGAGCATCTCGGCGTGTGGGCGTCGGTGCGGACGCGGATCGCGCGGGCCGAGAACGTGAGGGCCGCGCTCGCGCTGGTGTCCCGCGGCGAGGCGCCGCTCGGCATCGTGTATCAGACCGACGCCGCCGCCGATCCCAAGGTGAAAGTCGTGGGCTTCTTCCCGGAGGACTCGCATCCGCCCATCACCTACCCGGTCGCCGCGGTGGCGGCGTCGACGGCTCCCACGACCGCTGCGTATCTGGAATTTCTCCGGTCTCCCGCGGCGAAGCCATATTTCGAGAAGCAGGGGTTCACGGTCCTCAAGTGATCCGGCCGTGCTGACGCTGAGTCCCGAAGAGACGACGGCCATCCGCCTGAGTCTTCGCGTGGCGCTGTGGGCCGTCGTGGCGAGTCTGCCCGTGGGCATCGCCGTCGCGGTGCTGCTGGCGCGCGGGCGGTTCTGGGGAAAGACCGCGCTCGAGGGGCTGGTCTATCTGCCGCTGGTGCTGCCGCCCGTCGTGACCGGCTACGTGCTGCTGCTCGTGTTCGGCCGCCGCGGTCTCCTCGGCGCGTTCCTCGCCGAGACCTTCGGGATCGTGTTCGCGTTCCGGTGGACCGGCGCCGCGCTCGCCTCGGCGGTGATGGGCTTTCCGCTGCTCGTGCGCGCCGTCCGCCTCTCGGTGGAGGCGGTGGACCGGAAGCTCGAGGCGGCGGCGGGCACGCTGGGCGCGGGCCCGGGCTGGGTGTTCTTGACCGTGACGCTGCCGTTGATCGCACCGGGCATCCTGGCCGGCGCCGTGCTCGCGTTCGCGCGGAGTCTCGGCGAGTTCGGCGCGACCATCACCTTCGTGTCCAACATTCCCGGCGAGACGCAGACGCTTCCCACCGCGCTGTACACGTTCACCCAGGTGCCGGGCGGTGATGCCGGCGCGCTCCGCCTGAGCCTGATCGCGGTGGCGATCTCCATGCTCGCCCTCGTGGCGGCCGAGGTGCTCGGGCGTCGCCTCGCCCGAAGGCTGGAGGGCGCGTGAGCCTCGACGTCGCGATCGTCCACCGCGTGGGCGCCTTCAGCCTGGACGCCGGGTTTCGCAGCGAAGGCGGATTGACGGCCCTGTTCGGCCCCTCGGGATCGGGCAAGACCACGGTCGTCAACGTCATCGCCGGACTCGTGCGCGCCGACCACGCCCGCGTCGAAGTCGACGGAGACGTCCTGGTCGATACGAGCCGCCGCGTCTTCGTGCCGCCGCACCGCCGGCACCTGGGCTACGTCTTCCAGGAGCCCCGATTGTTCCCGCACCTCACCGTGCGCCAGAACCTGCTCTACGGCCGGTGGTTCCGGACGTCCGCCGAGCGACGGACGCCGTTCGATCAGGTCGTCGACGTGCTCGGCATCGCGCCGCTCCTGCACCGTCGGCCCGCGGGGTTGTCGGGAGGCGAGAAGCAACGCGTGGCCGTCGGCCGCGCGTGGCTGGCCAGTCCCCGCCTGCTGCTGATGGACGAGCCGTTCTCGTCGCTCGACGCCGCGCGGAAGGACGAGATCCTGCCCTACATCGAGCGCCTGCGAGATGAGAGCCGGATTCCCATCGTCTACGTGAGCCACGACATCGCGGAAGTCGCGCGCCTGGCCACGCAGGTCGTGCTCCTCGAGCACGGCCGGGTGTCGTCGGTGGGAACCGTCGACGACGTGCTGAGCCGGACCGACGCGCTGCCCGTCGACGCCCGCGACGACGCGGGCGCGATCGTGGAAGCGCGGGTGGCCGGTCACGACGACGTGGCGGCCCTGACCACGCTCGACTGCCGCGCCGGCGCGCTGCGGCTGCCGCGGATCGGCCTGCCCGTGGGCGCCACCGTGCGCGTGCGCATCCGTGCCCGCGACGTGCTGATCGCCGTGAGTCCTCCGGAAGGGCTCAGCGCCCGCAACGTGATGCCGGCCGTGGTGACCGAGGTCGGCTCGGGAGACTCGCCGGCGGTGGACGTGCGGCTCGACGCGCACGGCGACACGCTCATCGCCCGCGTCACCCGCCACAGCGTCCTCGCCCTCGGCATCAAGCCCGGACGGCGCGTGTTCGCGGTCATCAAGGCCGTGGCTTTCGATCAGCCGACGCGGCGGCCCGGGGCGAGCGCCCCGGCGCGCGCCACCGACGGCATCGTGGAGGTGTGACCCGCCGTCATGCGAAACTGTGACGATGACGATCAGACGTAGCCGACTCGCCGCCCTGGTCACGCTCCTCGCCGTCTTCTCCGCCGGCGTCGCCTTCGGCGGCCCCGAAGGCGGCAAGGTCAGCTCGAGGCTGACCGCGCTGTACGAAGAACACGCGATTTACCAGGCCGCGTCTCAGGACGCGTCGAAGAGGGCCGCCTTCCGATCGCGCGACCGGCGCGCCCGCGTGGTCTCGGGCGATCGCGTCGTGGTGGACGCGACGGCCGACGGTGACGCGCGCGCGCTCGAGGCCGAGCTCGTGGGGCTGGGCATGCGCCACACCGCGGTGTTCGGGCGCATCGTGTCCGGCGAGCTGCCCATCGCCGCCGTTCCCGCGCTGGCGAACGTGGCGGGACTGCGCGTGATCCGGCCGTCCTACGCCATGCGCCGCGTCGGATCGGTGACCAGCCAGGGCGACCACGCGACGAACGCCGACGCCGCGCGCTCCGCCTACGGCGTCACCGGCGCCGGCGTGCAGGTCGGCGTGCTGTCGGACAGCTTCAACTGCCTGTCCGGCGCCGCGGGCGGCGTGACCTCGGGCGATCTCCTGACCGTCACGGTCCTCCAGGAAGTCCTGAATTGCGGAGAGGGCACCGACGAAGGCCGCGCCATCCTCGAGGTCGTTCACGACGTCGCGCCGGGCGCCAGCCTCTCGTTCGCTTCGGCCTTCAACGGGGCCGCGGCCTTCGCCAGCAACATCCTCGCGCTCAAGGCCAACGGCGCGCGGGTGATCGTCGACGACATCTTCTACTTCGACGAGCCGATGTTCCAGGACGGCATCATCGCCCAGGCCGTCGACACGGTGGTCAGCCAGGGCGCGGCGTTCTTCTCGGCCGCCGGCAACGACGCGCGCCAGTCGTACGAGAGCGCCTTTCGCGCCGGTCCGACGCTCGCTCAAGGCAGCATCCCATCCGCCCTGGGCGCCCCGCACTTTTTCGGCGGCGTCGCCCACAACTTCGCCCCCACCGGGGCGGCGGACGTGATGCAGCGGATCACCATCCCCTCCGGGTCCACGCTGACGATCGTGCTCCAGTGGGATTCGCCGTTCGTCTCGGTGAGCGGCGGCGCCGGCGCGCCGAGCGACCTCGACGTCTACATCCTCAACGCCGATGGCACCCAGGTCGTGGGGGGCATTGGGGGCACCGACGACAACCTCGGCGGCGACGCGTTCGAGATGGTCGACTTCACGAACAGCGGCCCCACCGCGGATTTCAACATCCTGATCGTGGGCTACGCCGGCCCCGTGCCGGGGTACATCAAGTACATCCACTTCAGCCCCGAGGTCACGATCCAGGAGTACGCGACCGCGAGCGGCACCGTCTGGGGCCACACCAACGCCGCGGGCGCGCGCGCGGTGGGGGCGGCGTTCTGGCGGGAAACGCCGGCCTTCGGTGTGAGTCCGGCGCGGCTGGAGCCGTACTCGTCGGGCGGTCCCACCCCGATCCTCTTCGACGCCGCGGGCAATCGCCTGGCCAGCGCGGTCATCCGTCACAAGCCGGAGATCGTCGCGCCCGACGGCGTGTCCACCACGTTTTTCGGCGAGAGCGTTCCCGGATTCACTTCGCCGCTCTTCTTCGGCACCTCGGCCGCCGTCCCCCACGCCGGCGCCGTCGCCGCGCTGATGCTGGAGAAGCAGCCGACGCTTCCGCCCGCGACGGTCTACTCCATTCTCGAGAGCACCGCCCTCGACATGCAAACGCCGGGCTTCGACCTCGACTCGGGCTTCGGCCTCATCCAGGCCGACGCCGCGGTGCGCGCGGCGCTGGGGGCCTCGCTCTCGCTGGGGCTCACGCTCAACCGGCACTCCGCCTCGCCGGGCGACCTCGTCCAGCTGACGCTCACGAAGACCAACACCGGAGCCGCGATCACCCAGGACCTGTACGTCGTCGTGCAGGTGCCTCCGGCGCTTTCGACGGCGCTCGGATGTCCGGCCGGGGATGCCGTGGCCTTCGCCACGCCAAGCGGAAGCGTCGTGGTCAGGTGCACCGCCACCGCCTCGCCGCAGAGCTTTCCGGCCTTCGCGCCCGGCACCGTGATTCCCGCCTCGGCGACGCCGAGCGTTCAGCCCGGCTTCGTGAGCGTCACCTGGCCCACCGGTCTTCCGCCGGGGACGTACAGATTCGGAGTCTTCACGACCGCGCCCAACGCGTTTGGCGACGGCGTGGTCGGCCCGAGCGACGTCGCGGCCTTCGCGACCGATCAGCTCCAGAGCTTGTGAGCCGCGACTGACCTAGGCCGCTCGTTTCCGCGGGCGGGCGCTCAGGGCTGAGGTTCGACGCGCAGGAGCGGAATCGCCAGCGGGACGATCACGACCAGGGCTACGACGGCGTTGAGGGTGAACGCCAGCGGCGTGCCCAGCGCGGCGGTCAGCAATCCGATCGCCAGCGTGCCGAGGGGCTGAGTCCCGATGCACGCGGAGAGGATGCCCATCACGCCGCCGCGCACCCGGTCGGGCACGGACAGCAGCACGAGCGTGGTCTGCATCGCCGCGAATCCCGACTCGGCCAGCCCCATGAGGAAGAGCAGCACCACGCCGAGCGCGAGCCAGCGCGAGCCGGAGAGCGCGATGAGCAGACCCGGCGCCACCAGGACCGATCCGCCGAAGAGCGTCCGGTACGCGAGACCGCTCCGCCCCGACGCGATCACCAGCGCGCCGAGCAGCGAGCCGCAACCCTCGCCCGCCACCAGCGCGCCGAGGGCGACCGGGCCAACGGCGAGCACGTCGCGCGCGAACACCGGCAGCATGTGCTGGTACGGAAAGAAGAGCGTGTTCATGGCGATCGTGACCAGGAGCACCGCGCGCACGGTCGGACTTCCCCACGCGGTGGCCAGTCCCGCGCGCAGGCTCTCGGCGACGGACATCGTTCTCGCGATGCTGAGCGCGTTTAAGCGCGGGCCGAGCCCCACGCACGCGATCAGCCCACCCGTGTACCCCACCGTCATCAGCGCAAAGCTCGCGGCCGGTCCGAGCCGCGCCAGACACGCGCCGGCCAGGAGCGGGCCGATGATCTTCGCGACCTGCATCGACACGGTCTCGAGCGAGACCGCCTGGGCCACCCGCGCGGCGCCGAGCAGCGTGTAGAGCGAGGTGCGACGCGCCGGGAAATCGAGCGCCCACGTCAGCCCCAGCACGACCTCACACGCGATCAGCGCGCCATAGCTGCCGCGGCCGCTGCCGAAGATCAGCGCGAGGGTCAGCGCGGTGACGGCCGCGCCGGCCTGGGCGACGACGAGCATGCGCGCGCGGGAGACACGATCGGCGACGACGCCCGCGAACGGGCCGACGAGCATGAGGGGCGCCGTGCGGGCGAAGGCCGCGAGCCCGACAAGAAACGGCGAGCCCGTGAGCTGGAGGGCCAGCCATCCCAGCGTGACGAGATCGATCCACCGCGCGACGTTGACGAAGAGACCGGAGACGAAGAGCCGCCGATAGCCCGGGTCGCGAAGCACCGCCGCGACCGACGACTCGGTCGAAGCGCGGGCGGACGAAACGATCACGCGAGACACGTCATTGGGTATCGCGGCTGGCGCGCGAGGCGCGCCCGATCGCGCGGCCTCAGCTCGTCCGCAGTTTCTCGATGAGCCGCGGGTCGGGGTCGACGCCCAGCCCCGGCCCCTGGGGCACCGCGATGCGGCCGTTCTTGGGATGGATCGCGTCGCCCAGCGGGTTATCGGCGAAGTCGCAGTAGAAGCGCTCGACCAGGGTCTCGCGCGGCATCGCCGCGATGCAGTGGATGGACGCGAGCAGTCCCGGTCCGAAGTACGCCGAGTGCGGAACCACGGTGACGCCGAACGTCTCGGCCAGGGCCACGACCCGGCGCAGCTCGGTGACGCCGCCGATCTTGGTCACGCTCGGCTGGGCGTAGGCGAGCGCTCGCGCCTCGAACGCGCGGCGGAACTCCCACGCCGTGCCGTAGTTCTCGCCGGCCGCGGTCGGGATGCCGCCGCGGGCGCGCACCTCGGCGAGCCCGTCGAGATCCTCGGCCGGCCACACCGGCTCCTCCAGCCACGTGAGATCGAACGGCGCCAGCCGCTGCGCCATCTGTATCGCTTCGGTCACCGTCCACGGACAGTTGGTGTCGACCATGATCGGCACGCTCGCTCCGGCGACGTCGCGTCCGGCCTTGATCTCCGGCACCGTGATCTCGTGGAGCTTGATGTGGCGGTAGCCGCGCTCCAGCGCCTGCGCGGTGTAACGCTTGACCGCGTCGGCGGTGCCGTAGCGGAGCAGGCTCGCGTACGCGGGTAGGTCGGCGCGGGGACCGCCGCCGAGCAGCCGATGGAGCGGCTGGCCAGCGACCTTGCCCGCGATGTCCCACAGCGCGATGTCGATCCCGGAGAGCGCGTACATCGTGGGCCCATTGCGCCCGATCCCGTGGAGCACGCGCTGGAAGTCGTCGTTGATGGCCAGGATCTGCGCGGGGTCGCGCCCGACGCACATCGGACCGAGCACGGTGTCGATGGCCGCGCGGGTGGCGTGGAAGATCCGGTGACCGAACGCCTCGCCCCACCCGACCACGCCGCCGTCGGTCTCCACGCGCACGAGCAGCATGTCGATGCTGGTCCGGGCGCGGCCGCCGAGCAACGGCGCCGGCCCGTCGATCGTCATCGGCAAGTTCAACACGAGAGTCTCGACCCGGGTGATTTTCATGCGTGGTAGGGTACCCGAAGAACGGCGCCGGAGGGAGGCTCGGTGATCACCAAGGAACGCTTCGCCGAAGGGCTCACGCTCCAGCAGTATCTCGCCCAGATGGGGATGAACCGCGACCGCTTCGTCCGCGCCTTCGACGCCGCGCGCCCCGACGATCCGGGCGCGCTGGACAAGCTCGGCAACGCCGCGAAGCTTCTCGTGATCACGGAAGACTGGTGCGGGACGTCCCTGGCCTATTTCCCGGCCGTGGCCAAGCTCGCGGCCGGTCGCCCCGACATCGAGATGCGCATCTTCCTCCGGGACGAGAATCCCGACGTGATGGACCAGTTCCTCAAGCGCGGACTCTACCGCTCGATCCCGGTCTTCGCGTTCTTCGACGACGACATGAACGAGCTCGCCCGCTTCATCGAGCAACCGCTCGCGTAACCGCTGTCTGACATCGCGGACCGTGCGTCATGGCTGACGTCTGGCTGATCTCAGGCATCCCCGGCGCCGGCAAGACCACGGTGGCACGGCTCCTCGCCGAGCGACTCGAGCGCTCGGTCTTCATCGAGGGCGACCTGCTCCAGGGCTGGATCGTGTCGGGCAACGTGTGGCCTGGCCAGGAGCCCGCGGCCGAATCCACCCGCCAGATCCACCTCAACATGCGCAACCAGTGTCTGCTCGCCCAGTCCTACGCCGCCGCCGGCTTCACCCCGATCGTCGACTACGTCATCGTGACCCGCGCCGATCTCGACGAGTATCGAGAACAGCTTCGCGGCCTGAACGTTCACCTCGTGGTGCTGCATCCCGGCAAGGATGCGGTCATCGCGAGGGAGGCCGCGCGGGAGAAGAGTCGCCGCCACAGAGAAAAGCACGGCGTCAGCATCGGGGAACAGTTCGCCGACCTCGAGACGCCTCTGGTCGAGCAGCTGACCGGCGTCGGCCTCTGGATCGACAACGCCGCCCTCGCCCCCGCCGCGACGGTCGATCTGATCCTCGCCAACCGCGCCCACGCACGGCTGGCGTGAGACCGCTCAGACGCCCGACGAGTCGCCTCGCTCCATTCTCAGCGCGGGATGACCGGCAGCGTGACGTGAGACGGATAGCGGCTGTCGTGGAAGATCGTCTGGCGCGCGGTCTGCCAGCGTGTGGCCGTCGCCTGGTCTGCTCCAGTGTTCAGGTTGCGGTCGAAGCGGGGGAAGTTGCTGGAGGAGATGTCGAGCCTCACGCGATGGCCGGGGAGGAAGACGTGGCTCGTCGCCCAGAGATCGATCGTGAGCTTGGTCACCTCGCCCGGGGTCAGCGGCTTCGGCGTCGTGCGTGACTCGCGGTAGCGGGCGCGGATGATGCCGTCGGCCAAGTTCTGGGCATAACCGTCCGGACGGACGTCGACGAGCTTGGCGGTGAAGTCGGTGTCGGGCGCGGTGCTCGCGGCGTAGAGCGTGACCGCGATCGGGCCGGTGACTTCCAGCGGCGCCGTCATCGGCGCGCTCGTGTAGACCAGCACGTCGGCGCGCGACTCGACCGGACGCTGGTCCTGAACTCCCATCGCCAGGATCAGCGTGTTGCCGCCGCGCGTGGGCACCGGGTCGGCGGGATCGTAGGTGAACTGGTCCGCGCGCTCGTCGCCAGGCGCCTCGGGACTCAGCACGCCGTCGCCTCGATCGCTGTTGGCGCCACGGACGCTGTGCAGGTAGAACGGCGTGTAGCGCGTGCGGGCGAGCGGCCACTCGTGCTCGTCGCGCCAGCGGTTCTCACCCATCACGAAGAGCTTGACCGGCGGCTCGTCGAGAATTCCCGTCTCGACGCCCTTCAGGAAGTGATCGAACCAGCGGAGCTGGACGTCGTGCAGGTCGATCATTGCCGCCGGGCCGAAGTCGATGTCGCCGGTGCCGGTGGAGGTCGGGCTCGTGTACGGAAAGAGATGCGCCCACGGACCGATCAGGAGCTTCTGCGCGCGCCGCGCTGACTCGGTCGCCGCGTTCCGTCGCAGGCCGGCGAAATTGGCGAGGCCGCCGTGAAGAAAGATGTCGTACCACGACGTCACGTGGTACATCGGCGTCGCGATCTCCGCGTACCGCCGCTCCAGGTTGATCTCCCACCAGTACGGTCCGTCTTCGGGATGGCGAAGGTAGTCGGTGTAGTAGGGCGCGACGGGCGCGAGCCAATCCGCCCAGGCCATCAGCGGCAAGCGACGGTACGCTTCGTCGGACACGGGCGGCGCCCACGGAGTCGGCGCGGGCACGAGCGCGCGCTCCAGCTCGGGCAGCATGGTCGCGCTGAGGCCGCGTCGCGCGATCGTGTCCCGCGCCATCAGCAGCGCATAGGGCAGCTGCCAGCCCAGCTCGAACGCCCCGCCCGTGTGATAGGCCCAGCACTGATGGACGTCGGCGCCCGCCGACGCGGGAAACGACGCCACCAGGTGCGGCGGGCGCGTGGGCGCGAGCAGATACTGCGTCGCGCCGAGATACGACTGCCCCATCGTGCCGACGCGCCCGTTCGAGTACGGCAGCGCGGCGGCCCACTCGACCGCGTCGTAACCGTCCTGCGCCTCCCACGTCAGCGGATAGTACTCATCGCCCTCGGAGGCAAACCGCCCGCGCGTGTCCTGGAAGATCACGACGTACCCGTGCTCCACGAACACGTCGATGTCCCCCGGCCGTCGCCTCCCCGTCTTGTCATACGGCAGCCGCGACAGCAGCACCGGAAACCGCCCGTTCCCATCCGGCCGATACACGTCAGCGCGCAACACCACCCCGTCACGCGTCTTCATCGCCACGTCCTTGTCGACCTGCACGGTGAGCCTCCCCGACCGGCCTCGGCCGGCGTCACGAAACATACATCCGTCCCGTGGTCTTGCGCTCGACGCCTGATCGGGCGATGGTGGCGGGCGTGACGTTTCTGGTGCGGTGGGGGCTGTTGCCGGTGAGTTTCGTGGTCGGGCTCGCGGCGTTGCTGCGCATGGCGGGGCCGGTGGCGGGCGAGGCAGACGACCTCAAGGGGTTCATTCGGCTGCCGGTGCCGGTGACGTGGATGATCTACGGGCTCTTCGGACTCGCCGCGCTGGTGTTCCTGATCGGGCTCGCGCGGCGGGTGCTGGGGCGGCGGCGGCGCTCGGGCGAGGGCGAGCTGCTGCCGGAGCCGACGCCGATGCCGGCGTGGCTGCGCACGCTCACCCAGATCCTGTCGCTCGCCAACTTCGTGCTGATCGCGTATCTCATCTGGCGCGGTGTCATTCCGTTGACGGAGCTGCTGGCCCTCGGCCGGGGCGCGGTCTCGGGGATCGGCGCCTCCGCGCCGCAGGTGCCGGTCAGCGCGCCCGCGCTGTTGACGTGGACGTTCGGCGTGCTCGCGGTGGTGGCCGCGGTGGTCGCGCTGGCTCTCGCGCTCTGGGTCGGCTTCGGCGACCGCCTCGCCGAGTGGTGGACGCGACGCGAGGAAGAGGCGCCCCTTTCGGAAGCCGCCGCCCGGGAGCCCCTCGAAGATCCGCGCGCCGAGCCGGACCCGCGGCGCGCTATCATGCGCTGCTATGCGAGCTTCGAGCGGGTGGCGGCGGATTGGGGCGTCACGCGGCGCCCGTGGCACACGCCAGCGGAATTCATGCGCGAGGCGATCCGGCGCCTGGCCGCGCCGCGGGGCGCCGTGCCCACGCTGACTTCCCTGTTCGAGCTGGCGCGGTTCAGCCACAGGGCGCTCGGTCCCGTCGAGCGCGGGCGCGCCCTCGAGGCGCTGGACGAGATCACCACCGCGCGGAAGGAGCCAGGGGTCGATGCCGCCACCTGACGAACGGGCCGCGCTCCGCCTCGTCGCGCGTGCCTTCGTCGCGGTGCTCGTCCTGCTGGTGGCCATTCCGTCGTATCTCACGCTGGCGCCGGGGTGGCGACCGCTGGCCGGGCGGCTGGCCTGCGCGCTGCTGGTGGCCTTCGGCGGCGTCCGCATCGTGCGCTCCGTCCGCGGCGCGATGGCGGGCCACGCGCCGTCGGCCCTCGACGCGCCGTCGCCGCGGGCGCAGGCCCCCGATCTCGACGAGCGCTTTCTCAGACTGCGCGACGAGCTGCGCTTCAGCGTGCGCAGCCGTCAATACTTCGACACGATCCTGTGGCCGCAGCTCTGCCGCCTCAGTCACGCCGATCTTCCCCGCCCGGCCGAGCGACGACGCGGGCCGGGGCGCGACGGCCCCTCGCTGAGCACGCTCGAGCGGATCGTCGCCGCCATCGAGGGGCGCGCGTGAAGATCGACGCCGTCGCCGACCGCTGCCAGGAGATCCTCGCCGCGCTCTCGCAGGTGATCGTCGGCAAGCACGACGTGCTCGAGCAGATCCTGGCCGGGGTGCTGGCCAACGGCCACATCCTGATCGAGGACTATCCGGGGCTGGCCAAGACCCTGATCGCCCGGCTGGTCTCGGCCACGCTCGGATTGGGGTTCAAGCGCATCCAGTTCACGCCCGATCTGTTGCCCAGCGACATCACCGGCAGCTTCCTCTACGATCAGCGGCAGGCGCGCTTCGAGTTCCGCCAGGGACCGATCTTCACCCACCTGCTGCTCGCCGACGAGATCAACCGGGCCACCCCCAAGACCCAGAGCGCGCTGCTGGAAGCCATGCAGGAATCCCAGGTGACGGTCGAGGGCGAGCGCTTCGTGCTGGAGCCGCCGTTCCTGGTGATCGCCACCCAGAATCCCATCGAGCTGGAGGGCACCTATCCGTTGCCAGAGGCCCAGCTTGACCGGTTCCTCATGCGCCTGGCCGTGGGCTATCCGGACGTCGACGAGGAAGTCGAGATCCTGGCCCGGCGCCAGCGCGTCCGCGACGATACGGTGACCCTCGAGCCGGTGACCTCGCGCGACGAGCTCCTGGCCATGCAGCGAAGCCTGGAGGACGTGCACGTGGCGCCGGTGACCGAGCGCTACATCGTCGACGTCGTGCGGGCCACCCGCGCCGATCACCGCGTTGCCCTCGGCGCCTCGCCGCGCGGCGCGCTGGCCCTGCTCAAGCTCTCGCGGGCGGTGGCCGCGCTGCGCCGGCGCGATTTCGTGCTGCCCGACGACGTGAAGGGCATGGCCGTCCCCGCCCTCGCCCACCGGATCATCCTCAAGCCCGAGCTGTGGGCCTCGCGCGTCTCCCCCGCGCAGGTCGTGCAGGGACTGCTCGCTCAGGTGCCGGTGCCCGGGCCGACCGCTCCATGACCGGGCGAGTGACACCGCTCGGGCTGGCGCTGCTCAGCGCCGCCGCCTGGGCGCTGTCGCTCGGTGTCCTGTTCGCGCGTCCGGAGCCCTTGATCGCCACCATCCCGCTCGCCCTCGTGTTGCTCACGCTCGCGCTCCCCCGTCGGGCTCCCGAGTACGCGCTGACCTGTGCGCTGTCCGCCGACCGCGTGTTCGAGGACGAGGGCGTCACGGTCACGATCACGCTGACCGCGACGTCGCCCTTGGCGGTCGTGATCCTGCGCGGTCCCCTCGCCCGCGACGTCGAGCTGGCCTCCGGCAAGCACCGCGCGGTGACGAGCCTCGGCCCCGGCGAGACCGCGCGCGTCAGCTACGACGTGCGCTGCCCCGTCCGCGGCGTCCACGACTTCGGACACATCGTCGTCCACGTGCGCGACCGCTTCGGTATCCGCGCGTGGGAACGGCACCACGCCGAGCCGCGCGTGCTGCGCGTCTATCCCCGCGTCGCTCCCGTGCGAAGCCTGCCGCGCCCGCTCCGCACGCAGGCGTCGGTCGGCGACTACGTGTCGAAGGCCCTCGGCGAGGGCATCGAGCCCGGCGAGATCCGCCAGTTCGCGCCCGGTGACGCGATCCGCCAGGTCAACTGGCGCGCCTCGCTCCGGCTCGGCAGCCTCTACGTGACCCAGCACCATCGCGAGCACAACGCCGACGTGGTGCTGATGCTCGACACGCTGGCCCAGGTCGGCGCCGCCCACGCCACCACGCTGGACTGGAGCGTGCGGGCCGCCGCGTCGCTGGCCACCGCGTACCTCGCGCGCAAGGATCGGGTCGGGCTCATCAACTGCGGCGGGACCATCGACTGGGTGCGGCCGGGCTCCGGGCGCGTGCAGTACGAGCGGCTGGCCGACACGCTCCTGCGCGCCACCGTGGTCTTCACCTACGTGCAGAAGAGTCTGGCGTTCGTGCCGCCCCGCGTGCTGCCGCCCCACGCGCTGGTGATCGCGATCACTCCGCTGCTCGACCCGCGCTTCACCCGCACCGCCCTCGATCTCGCCGCGCGCGGCTTCGACCTCGTGGTCGTCGCGGTGTCGCCGGTGGACGTCACGCGAGCCACGCTGCCCGCCTCGGCCCTGAACGATCTGGCCTGCCGGCTGTGGGCGCTCGACCGCGTCACCCAGCTCGACGAGTTCCGCCGCCACGGCATCCCCGTGCTCGAGTGGAACGCGGCGTCCGAACCGCTCGAGGCGGCCCTGGCCGGATTCCACCGCCGGCGCGCCCGATTGGCCACGGCGGGATGATCCGGATCCCCGCGGCGGCGCTCGCGCTCGTGCTGTTCGTCATTCCCTGGACCATCGCGCTGGCGAAGCCGGTCGCGGTCGCTGGAGGAGTCGCCCTCGCGCTCGCGGGCGTGGGCATCGGCGGACTCTGGCGCGCGCCCCTGCTCGCCTCGGCCTGCGTGTTCCTGATCGAGTACACCGGCGCGCTGTGGCTGGCGCGCGCGCCCGTCGGTGTGTGGGGAGCCGTCGCCTTCGGTCTCGCGCTGCTGCTCCTGCTCGCGTCGATCGAGCTGGGGCGCGGCGGTCGCCGCGCGACGATCGACACGCGGGTGCTCCGATCCCAGTGCGCCGCCTGGCTGGGGTTCACCACCGCGACGCTCGGCGCGACCCTGCTCGGCCTCAGCCTCGCCAGCGGCCTCACCGCGTCGATCCCGTTCACGGCGGCGCCGTTCCTCGCCGGCCTCGCCGTGCTCGGTGTCCTCTTCGCGCTCGCGACCATCGTCAAACGCCCGGCGCGCTAGCAGCCCGCAGGCTGCTGAAAACGGTCCAGATGCGAGGCGGCGCCCGAAAGCCGCACGCGAGCCGTACTCCTGTACGGTGAGCGCGCGGCCGAGGGCGCCAACGAAGCAGATGGGCCGTTTTCGGCAGCCTGCGCTCGCGGTATAGTCTCGGAATGAAACGCAGCGAGACCCGCATCCTGACCACCCACGTCGGCAGCCTGCCCCGTCCCCCCGCGCTCCGCGACTTGCTCGTCAGCCAGGACCGCGGCGAATCCGTCGACGCCGCCGCCCTCGCCCGCGAGGCCGAGGCCGCCGTGCGCCACGTCGTGGCGCGACAGCGCGAGGCCGGCATCGACGTCGGCAACGACGGCGAGCAGCCGCGCGTGGGATTCTCTACGTACCCCGCCAAGCGCATGAGCGGGTTCGGCGGGGCCAGCAAGCGACGGATGGCGCTCGACATCGCCGAGCACCCGGACTACCTGGCGCGGCTCACCCGCCAGCGCGTGGGCGCGGCGCGGATCAACGACGCCCCGCAGGCCGTGGCCGAGGTCGCCTACACCGATCTCGGCGAAGCCGAGGCGGAGTGCGAGCTGTTCGCCCGCTCCGGCGGCCACGAGGGCTTCGCGGAAGCGTTCATGACCGCGGCCTCACCGGGCGTCATCGCGACCATCATGCTCGACGCGTACTACGGTTCGCACGAGCGGTACATCCGCGCGCTGGCCCGCGAGATGCGCAAGGAATACGAGCTGATCGTGTCCCGCGGCTTCGTGCTCCAGCTCGATTGCCCCGACCTCGCGATGGAGCGCGCCCGCTTCTTCCAGGACGAGTCGCTCGACGGCTTCCTGCAAGCCGTCGCCCTGCACATCGACGCGATCAACGAGGCGATCGCCAACATCCCGCGCGACCGGGTGCGCCTGCATCTCTGCTGGGGAAACTACGACGGCCCGCACACCCACGACGTCCCGCTGGAGCCGCTATTGCCCATCATCTATCGCGCCCGCGTCGGCGCGCTGGTCCTGCCGCTGGCCACCCCGCGCCACCAGCACGAGCTGAAAGTCTTCCGCGCCCATCCGCTCCCCGCCGACATGCTGTTCGTCCCCGGCGTGATCGATTCCACGATCAACGTGGTCGAGCACCCGGAAGTCGTGGCCGACCGCATCGTGGCCGCGGTCGAGACCATCGGCGACCGCTCGCGCGTGCTGGCCGGCGTCGACTGCGGCTTCGGCACCTTCGCCGGCTCCCAGCTCGTCGAGGAAAGCATCGTGTGGTCGAAGCTCCGCGCCCTGCGAGACGGCGCGGGGCTCGCCACCAAGCGCCTCTGGAAGTAGCTCTAGAGCACCGAGCGGACGAGGCCGCCGTCGACCAGGATCGTGGTGCCGGTGATGTAGCTGGATTTGCCGGACGCGAGGAAGGCGACGAGGTAGGCCAGCTCCTTGGGCTCGCCGATGCGTCCCACCGCGGTCTCGGCGGCGCGCTGGGCGAGGGCTTCGTCGACGGAGATCCCGAGCTCTTTCGCCCGTGACGTCACGTTCGAGAGCATGCGCTCGCTCAGGATCGAGCCGGGGCAGACGTTGTTGACCAGGATGCCGTCGCGCCCGACCTCGTCGGCGAGGCTCTTGGCGAACGCGACCACGCCCATGCGGGTGGCGCCGGACAGCGCGAGGTTCGGGATCGGCTGATACACGGTGCTGGCCAGGATGTTGATGATCCGCCCGCCGCCCTGCTTCTTGAGGTGCGGAATGGCCTCCCGCGACATCCGCGCGAAGAAGAACAGCGAGCGCTGCACCGCGGTGGCCCACTGCTCCTCGGTCGCGTTGACGGCACGGGCCAGCGGCGGCCCGCCGGAGTTGTTGACCATCACGTCGATCCGCCCGAATTTCTTCGCGGTGGCCGCGATCAGATCACGCACGGTCTCGGGCTTGTCGAGGTCACCCGGAAACGCGAACACGTCGCCGCCGATCTCCTTGGCCGCGCGATCCAGATCGGATTGCGAGCGGCTGCAGATCGCGACCCGCATCCCCTCCTGCGCCAGCACGTCCGCGCAGGCCCGCCCCAGCCCCTTGCTGCCGCCCCCGACGATCGCGACTTTGTCCTTCAGCTCGAGATCCATGAAAGTTCCTCTTTCGTTTTATTCGCCCAGCAGGAGCGCTTCGATCCGCGCTAGTGCGGCGTCCGCCCGCTCACGCACGGCGGCCGCGTCCAGGCTGCCGATCGGGTGCGGGACCACCACGAATGGATAGCCGGCCATGCCGTTCAGCTCGGCCAGGGCCTTCGCGGTCGGGATGAATGGCTCGGTCACCACCGCGACGGCCGGGATGCCCTGCTTCTCGAGGTTGATCGCGTCGAGCACACTGCCCGACGAGCAGCTCCCTCAATCGCCGATCGCGGTCACCACGGCCGCGCACCGCTTGGCGAGCATCGCGGCGTCCTCGGCAAGCGCCGGCGCGCTCGCGTTGGCCTTGGTGACGCGGACGATCTCGACGATCCCGTGACGCGCGGCGAGCTGCTCGGCCACGCGCTCGAGGAACGCCATCCCGTGGGTCTTGCCGTTGGCCAGCAGGCCGAGGGTCGCGCCGCCGAGACGGGCCGGGCGCACCGCGCGCGCGGTCGTTCGTGGCGGCGTCGCTCTGAGAGTTGGATCGAGGATGCGGATCATGCGGGAACCTCCTTGGTGACGAATGGCACGCTGCGGCCGCGGCTCCACGACGGGAAGAACGCGCTGTGTCCCCCCGCGGCGCCGCCGCCCACGCAGAGCAGGATGTCTTCGGGACCGAGTCCGCGATGGACGGAGATCGCGTCGTCGCCGGGCAGCACGCGCGCGTGAGCGTCGGCCGCGTCCGGCGTGGGACCGGCGGCGTTTCCGTAGAGCCAGCGGCGCGTCTCCGCGTTCACCAGAAACTGCGCCTCGACCTTGCCGGCGCGCTTGAGGTCGGCGAGCGGGCGACACGCGTGTTCGTACAGCCACGTTTGCGTGCGAGCGCGAGACCACCCGGCCAGCCCGAGGTAGCGCGCATGCTCGGGAGCGAACACGATCACCGATCGGCCCGCGCTCAGGCTCCCCAGCGCGGCCATCGCGTCGGCGAAGCTCAGCAGCAGCCGCTCGGGCTCGGACGCCGCGTGCACGACCACGTTGTGCCCGGACTCCGCCGCGAAGGCGGTGACGGTGGACTGCTCCGCGCGGAACCCGCGCGACACGGACAGCGGCTCCCACGGGCTCGCCGCCTCGTGCTCGGCGAAGCACAGCGAATACTTGCCGGCCCAGCCCTGCGTCGATTGATCGAGCACACCGGGATGGCAGTCCAGACAGTTCAGCAGCACCAGGCGCAGCGCGCGTCCGATCGTCGCGTTGGCGCGCGCGCCGGGGCCGAAGAGGTTACCGCCGGCGTGCAGGCCGATCGCCTCGCGCACGGGACCGTTGACGACGATCATGAGCGCCGCCCCACCCGTGCTGGTGGCCGGACCGTGGAGCTTGAACTCCGGATCGCCGACGGCGGCCAGCGCCGTTCCGACGACGGGGAAATACTCGGGACGGCACCCGGCCATCACCGCGTTGATGGCGGCGTGCCACGCGGTGACCGAGCGATCGCGGACCGGCTCGTGGAGCAGCACCTCGTCGGCGCGCCACGGACCGCCCGCGAGCATGCGCTCGACGAGCGCCACGGTCGGCGGGACGACCGGGAGGCCGTCCGTCCAGCCCTCCGAAAAACAAACCTCGACGCCCTGCCAGGGGTCGTCGAGGTCGATGCCGGGGTGGTCGG
Organism: Candidatus Acidiferrum sp.; assembly: GCA_035317605.1. GTDB lineage: Bacteria > Methylomirabilota > Methylomirabilia > Rokubacteriales > CSP1-6 > DATHGT01. The sequence continues at coordinate 19,276 of DATHGT010000250.1, forward strand.
CGGTCAGAAGGCTACAGATACCGCGTCGGCCAGTTGATCGTGCGCCACATGTGGGCCGACGGGCTGTCGTCCCAGCCGAGCCCTTCCTCGGGCTGGCGGAAGTGCTTCTCGACCACGTCGGTGAACTCCTCCAGCTCGACCTTCACGCTCGGGTCGAACGCGTAGAGGTCGTTGACCGTGAGCTGGCGCGCGCTCATGTACCACTTGTGCGCGCACGCGGTCTTGTACGCCCGCTCGATGTAGGGCTCGGGCCGGTAGTCCGGGCCGAAGAGCTTGACGTACGACTCCGGATACTTGTAGCCGACCGACTCGTCCGCGTAGAACCGGAGGGCCTGGTGATAGCGGATGGCCCACGCGACCTCGGGATCGACGTAGGGCTCCACCAGCTGCGACGCCCAGTAGCCGTGATCGCCGCGGATGAAGCCGATGTTGCCGATGTCGTGCAGCAGGGCCGCGAGGACGAGCTGCTCGCTCAGCCCGTTCTTGCGGGCGAGCCGGGCGCTCTGCAGCAGATGAGCGGCCGGTCCGAAGCGCAGCCGGAAGAAGTCGAACAGGGTCGGCTTGTCGGGCATGCGCGGCAGCCGCGGATCGTGGCCCATGTTGAACGTCTTGCCCTCGCTGGGCGGCCGCGTCATCGCCTCGCGGGGGTCGTGCTCCCCCGAGACGTAGATGACGGATTTCATGATGACCAGGCGATCCAGCTCTTCCATCTGCGCGCGCTCTGCCGCTTCGGCCCGTTCGAGTGTATTCATGGCCCGGATTTTCGGCCCCTGAGTCCGCCGATGTCAAGCGTCCGGGGACGGACCGGTCCCCGCGACGTTGCTTGACAATTCCGCTGCTTTCGGGTCAAGGTTCACCGTCTGCGGACGCCGGAACCCGTGTCCGGCAGCGCGTCTCCTGGCCGACCGAAGCGCCGGTTCACTCGGCGCTCGAGGCGAACGTTCCCATGACTCACGGCAGGCGGATGACCCGGACCCCTGGCAGGGGTCTGGCGTGCGAGGCGCGGGTCACCGCCATCGTCCTCGTGAGCCTGATGTTGCTGCTGAGCGCGACGGCGGCCGAGGCACAAAATGCCGACCTCTCGGTGACGATCACCGACGCGCCCGACCCGGCCAACGTCTTCGTGACCCCCGGCATCACCTACACGGTCACAGTCACGAACAGCGGGCCGGGGGCGGCGTCCAATGTCGTCCTGCTGATGGCGCTCACCCCCAACAACGAAGTCGGCACGGCGACCCCGCCGGCCGGCTGGACCTGCACGAATCTGAATTTCCCGTTCGTCCTCGTCACGACCCCCGGATTCGAGTGCACGATCGCCAGCCTTCCGGTCGGCTCCGCGGGCTTCACGTTCACCGAGGACATCAACTTCGGGGTCGCAAACAACGCGGTGCTGACCGCCAACGTCATCGTCTCGAGCACGACGGTCGACCCGAACCCGGCCAACAACCTGGCGTCGACGACGACGACCGTGAGCAACCCCGAGGGTTCAGAGTCCACTCCCGCCGACGTGACCGTCACCAAGACCAAGACCAGTCCCGCCGGATCCGTCGAGCCCGGTCAGAACGTGACGTACACGATCACGTTCACCAACAACGGTCCCTTCTTCGATTCGGGGAGCGATACGCATCTGGTCGAATTCACCCCGCCCGACACGACGTTCGTGTCGATGGGCCCGCTGCCAACGGGCTGGACTTGTACGACCCCGGCGGTGGGCGCGGTCGGCACGATCAACTGCGTCAATGCCCTTGGCGTCGCGTCAGGAGGCTCTTCCGTTTTCACGCTGACGGTACAGGTCCTCCCGGGCACGCCCAGCGTGATCACGACCAATCTGGCCAAGACGATCACCGACGCCTCGACCGGCTTCGTCGACCCCGTGGCCGGAAACAACCAGGTCACGCTCGACACGCCGATCGTGGTCAACCCGCCGGCGATCGCCAAGGCGTTCGGCGCGGCCACCGTTCCGCTGAACGGCACGACCACGCTGACCTTCACCCTCACGAATCCCAACGTGTTCGCGCCGCTGACCGGGGTCGGCTTCACCGACACCTTGCCGGCTGGGCTGTCCGTGGTCAACGGGTCGAGTGCGGTCTGCGGCGGCACGCTGACCACGAGCGGCGGCAACACGATCGCCCTCGCCGGCGCCACCATCGCGGCCGGCGCAAATTGCGTCTTCCCGGTGACCGTGACGGGAACGGCCGCGGGTGCGAAGACCAACACCACCGGGAACGTCACGTCCACGAACGGCGGAACCGGCAACACGGCCACCGCGAGCATCACGGTGGTCGCGCCGCCCGCGATCAGCAAGGCGTTCAGCCCGACCACGATCCCGCTGAACGGGACCACCACGCTGACGTTCACGCTCACCAACCCGAACGCGGGGACCGGCTTGACGGGCGTCGGCTTCACCGACACCTTGCCGGCCGGATTGTCCGTGGCCAACGGGTCGAGCGCGGCCTGCGCCGGCGGGACCCTGACCACGAGCGGCGGCAACACGATCACCCTCAGCGGCGGCACCATCGCCGCCGGTGGAAGCTGCGTCTTCCCGGTGACCGTGACGGGGACCGCGGCCGGCGCGAAGACCAACACCACCGGCGCGGTCACGTCCGCGAACGGCGGGACGGGCAACACCGCCACCGCGAACGTCACGGTGGCCGCGCCCCCCACGATCAGCAAGGCGTTCGGCGCGGGCACGATCTTCGTGGGCGGGACCACCTCCCTGACCTTCACGCTCACGAACCCGAACGCCGGCAGCCCGCTGACCGGCGTCGGCTTCACGGACACGCTGCCCGCGGGTCTCGTCGTCGCCACCCCGAACGGCCTCACCGGCTCATGCGGCGGCGGCACGATCACCGCGACCGCGGGCTCGTCCAACGTGAGCCTGAGCGGCGGGAGCTTGGCCGCCGGTGGCTCGTGCACCTTCGCGGTGAACGTGACGGGCACCAGCGCGGGGACGAAGAACAACACCACGAGCGCGGTGACGTCCACGGAAAGCGGGACGGGCAACACGGCGTCGGCCTCGATCGTCGTGTCGGCGGTGACCGCGCCGGCGATTTCCAAGGCGTTCGGCGCCGCCACCGTTCCGCTGAACGGCGCGACCACCCTGACCTTCACGCTCACGAACCCGAACGCGGGGACGGCCCTGACCGGCCTCGCCTTCACCGACACGCTGCCGGCCGGACTCATCGTCGCCACCCCGAATGGTCAGACGGGAACGTGCGCGGGCACGATCACCGCGACCGCGGGCTCGTCCAGCGTGAGCCTCAGCGGCGGCAGCTTGGCCGCCGGTGGCTCGTGCACCTTCGCGGTGAACGTGACCGCGACCACCGTGGGGACGAAGAACAACACCACGAGCGCGGTGACGTCGACGGAAGGCGGCACCGGCAACACGGCCTCGGCCTCGATCGTCGGCGTGGCGCCGCCCACGATCGCCATGGCCTTTGGCGTCCCCAGCATCCCGCTGAACAGCACGACCACGCTGACCTTCACACTCACCAACCCGAACGTCGGGACCGCCCTGACCGGTGTCGGGTTCAACGATCCGCTGCCCGCGGGTCTCGTCGTCGGCACCCCGAGCGGCCTCGACGGCGCTCGAGCGGTCGCCCCGAGCGCGACGTGCACGGGCACCATCGTCGCGACCGCGGGCTCGTCCAGCGTGAGCCTGAGTGGCGGCACCCTGGCCGCGGGCGCGTCCTGCACCATCGTCGTGAACGTGACCGGGACGACCGCCGGCACCAAGAGCAACGTCACGAGCCAGGTGACGTCGACCGAGGGCGGTCCGGGCAACAGCACCTCCGCGATCCTCACGGTCGTGGTGCCGGCGACGATCACCAAGGCCTTTGGCGCGGCGAGCGTCGAGGTGAACGGCACGACCACGTTGACGTTCACCCTCGTCAACCTGAACCCCACCACCGTGCTGACCGGCGTGGGATTCACCGACACGCTGCCCGCCGGCCTGACCGTGGCCAACCCGAACGGCCTGACCGGTACGTGCAGCGGCGGCACCATCACCGCGACGCCGGGCTCGACGAGCGTGAGCCTCGCGGGGGCCACGCTCGCTCCCCCTGGCGCCTCCTGCTCCTTCACCGTGAACGTGACGGCCACGAGCCCCGGGCCGAAGAACAACACGACGAGCGCGGTGATCTCGAACGAGGCCGGAGCGGGCAACACGGCGTCGGCATCGCTCGCGGTCCCTGCCCCCGCGTCCGGCATCCCGACCTTGAGCTCGTGGACCTTCGCGCTGCTCGCGATCCTGCTCGCGATCGTGGCGCTCGGCGCGATGCGCGCGCGTGGACTCTCCAGGAGTCGATGATCCACCCGGAGCCGTGGATCGCCCTGCTGCGGATCGTCGTGGGCGTGTGGTTCGTGAAGGCCGTGTGGACCAAGTTCACCCTCGCCTACCTGTGGGACGCCATCCCCTACCCGGTGGTGTCGCCGCGCTTCCTCGCGTTCCAGCCCAAGCGCATCGCCGAGTTCGCCGCCGGCAATCCGGTGGGCTGGTACAAGGACTTCCTCGAGGGAACGGTCCTGCCGAACAGCCGGGTGTTCGCGACGCTTCAGACGTTCGGCGAGGCGGCGGTCGGCTTCGGGCTGATCCTGGGGTTGCTGACCGGGCTCACCGCGCTCGTCGGACTCTTCTTGAGCGTGAACTACGGTCTGGCCAGCCAGTGGATGACCTTCGGACAGCAGGGCTTCCACGTCCTGCTCGTGACATCGATGCTCGTCTTCTTGGGCGCGCGGGCCGGACGCCGGTGGGGCATCGACGCCTGGCTCCTCAGGCGGCGCGTTGGACGTCTGCTCCGCCTCGTGATCTGACGCCGTCCGTCAGGGGACGGCGGCGATCGCCACGCCCCAGGGCAGCGTGCCGCAGGGAACGCGGGCGATCACGGCGTTCGAGCGCGTGTCGATGACCGCCACCTCGTTGGCCCGTCCCACGCTCGCGTAGAGAGACCTCCCGTCCGGCGTGAGGGCCATCCACCAGGTTCGCGGTCCGGTCGGGATGACCGCGAGGACGCTCAGCGACGTCGTCTCCAGCAGGCGCACGTCTCCCGACTGGCCGTGCGACACGTACGCGCGCGAGCCGTCGGGCGTCAGCACGACGTCGACCGGGCGCTGGCCGCCGGTCGGCGCGGACCTGACCACGCGCATCTCCGCCATGTCGATCACCGAGACGACGTGGGCTTGCTCGCTGGCCACGAACAGCCGGCGTGAGTCGGCGGTGAAGCGCATCCCGCGCGGGTTCTTGGGTACGGCGATCCGGGTGACGACGGTGTCGCTCTCGGTCGCGATGAGGTGCACGTCGTCGGAGGTCTCGTTGGAGACGGCGATCCACCGCCCGTCCGGCGAGGCCACGGCGGTCTCCGGCTCCTTGCCCACCGCGATCTTCGCGCGGATCGCCAGCGACGCGGCGTCGAGGACCGTCACCGAAAGCTCGTTCTCGTTGACGACGTAGAGCTTGGTGCCGGCCCGGTCGAGGGTCACGCCCTCCGGATCGATGCCGGCCGGGCCGGTGTTGAGGACGGCCAGCGTTTTGGCGTCGATGACGCTGAGGCTGTCCGAGTTGCTGTTGCTCACGTAGACCCGTCGGCCATCGGGACTCACCGCCACGCCGCGCGGACGCTGACCGACCTTGACCGTCCCCACCACGGCGCGCGTGGTCGCGTCGATCACGGTCACGTCGTCCGATTTCTCGTTGGTGACGAAGACACGCACCTCGGCGCGCGCCGAGGCGACGCCGAGCGCGAGCGCCACGAAGAACAGGATTCCCGAGCGGCTCAGGCGGCTCACGGCGGCGAGTCTAGCAGACGCGTCCGGTTCCTTGACACCGGCCGGCCACGGCGATATGTCTCGGCGCGCCGGGTCGGAACCCGACGAAGCGCAGTGCAGTGGTCAGACCGCAGGTGGTGAGGAGGGCGCGACATGCGGAACCACGGACGGCGAGTGATCGTGGGGTTGGCAACGCTGGGCTTCTCGTTCCTCGGAGTCGGTCCCGGTCTCGCGGCGGATCCCGAGATCGACCGCCTGCTGCGGAGTCCGGTCGGCAAGGACTGGATCACCAACGGCGGCAACCTGACCAACCAGCGTTACTCCACCCTGAAGCAGATCGACACGACCAACGTCAAGCAGCTCAAGGGCGCCTGGATGACCCGGCTCAAGGGCTCCGGCGCCGGCGGCAAGTATTCCTTCGAGGCCTCGCCGCTCGTCAAGGACGGCGTCATGTACGTCGTCACCGGCAACGACGACGTCTTCGCCCTCGACGCCAAGACCGGGGCCATCCGGTGGGAATACTGGTCGGGCATCGACCAGAAGATCTCAACCGTGTGCTGCGGCTGGGTCAACCGCGGCCTGGCCATGGGCGAAGGCCTGCTCTATCTGGGGCAGCTCGACGCCAACGTGGTCGCCCTGGACATGAAGACAGGCAAGGTGGCGTGGAAGACCCCCCTCGAGAAGTGGGAGAACGGATACACGATCACCAGCGCCCCGCTCTACTACGACGGCCTCGTCTACAGCGGGATCGCGGGCGGCGAGTTCGGGGTGCGCGGACGGCTGACCGCGCTCGACGCCAAGACAGGCGAGATCCGCTGGCGATGGTTCACGTTGCCGGGGCCCGGCGAGCTCGGGAGCGACACGTGGCCGCCGAACACCGATCACTCGACGCGCGGCGGCGCCACGATCTGGAACACGCCGGCCCTCGATCCCGACCTCGGGCTCGTCTACTTCGTCACCGGCAACTGCGGGCCGGACTACGACGGGTCGATGCGCGAGGGCGACAACCTCTTCTGCGCGTCGATGATCGCGCTGAAGGCCAAGACCGGCGAGTACGTCTGGCACTTCCAGCAGGTGCACCACGACATCTGGGACTACGACGCGGCGAGCCCGGTCGTGCTCTTCGACACCGTGATCGACGGTCAGCCGCGCAAGGGCGTCGCGGAGGCCGGCCGCACGGGCTGGGTCTACATCCTGGACCGCACCAACGGCAAGCCCTTGATCGGGATCGACGAGAAGCCCGTGCCCCAGGATCCGCGGCAGAAGACGGCCAAGACCCAGCCGATCCCGCGCGGCGACGCCACCGTCCCGCAATGCGCCGAGCTGCTGCCCGGCTACGAGAAGGCCGGCTGCATCTTCGAGACGTTCTGGGAAATGCCGGTGCTGATGCAGCCGTCGGGGGTCGGCGGGACGAACTGGTCGCCGATGCCGTACAGCCCGGACACCGGATACTTCTACGTCCCGGGCACGGTCCGCACGAGCGCGTTCACCCGCTTCGGCGACAAGTACGTGCAGGGGCTGCGCTACGTCGGCGGCAGCCAGTCGGCGCCGATCGGCTCGCCGATGAACGGAACGTTCACGGCGATCGACGCCAAGACCAACACGATCGCCTGGCAGCACAAGACGCCCTACCGCATCGGCGGCGGCGGTGGCTCGACGGTGACGGCCGGTGGCCTGGTCTTCCGCGGCGAGCCGGACGGCAACGTCCTCGCCCTCGACGCCAGATCGGGCAAGGAGCTGTGGCGGTTCCAGAGCGGCTTCGGCGCCGACGCGCCTCCGGTGGTCTACGAAGTGGACGGCGAGCAGTACGTCGCCATCGCCGCCGGCGGCAACCAGCTGCAAGGCAGCGCGTACGGCGACGCGGTGTGGGCCTTCTCGCTGAAGGGACAGGTGGGGCCGCTGTGGCCGCCGCCGCCCCCGTCGACGGTCGCCGGTCCCACCGGACCGATCGTCGCCGACGCCGACACGGTGAGGATCGGCGCCAACAACGTGGAGTACAGCTACGCGCCCTCCCGCATCCGGATCAAGGCGGGGAGCAAGGTGACCTTCACCAACATCGGCGACCTCCCGCACTCGGCGACCTCGTTCGAACGGGGCAAGTGGGACACCGGCCTCATCGTCAGGGGCGACTCGCGGACGATCACCTTCGCGCAGCCCGGCAACTACTACTACATCTGTCTGCCCCATCCCTGGCAGTACGGGCAGGTCATTGTGGAGTAGTCGGCGAGGCGGCGGGGCGGGCCGCCCTCGGGGTCTGATCGCGCTCCTGGCGCTGTTCGTCGCGGTGGGCGCTGCCCACCGCGACGACGCCACGGCGGGTCAGCTCGCGCCCCCGCAGCCCGGTCCCCTACAGGTGCTGATCACCACGTCCGAGCTGGTGGTCGGCGAGAATCGATTCGCGTTCGGGCTGCTCAAGAACGACGCGCTGCTCCCGGCCGCCCGCGTCATGGTCCGGATCTACGATCTCCGCGAGGAGCCGGCCCGTCTCACCGCCGAGGCACCGGCCGTCTACCACCGGCTCGAGACCGTCGAGCACGGCAAGCACGTGCACATCCATCCGGACGGCACGCGCCACGTCCACGGCGAAACCACCGACGTGCAGGGTGTCTACGTCACGCACGTGCGCTTCGCGCGTCCCGGGCCCTGGGGCGTCGAGGTCCTCGCCCAGCAGGGTGACGATCCCCTCGACACCGCCCGATTGACCGTGCAGGCGCTCGGAGCCGCCCACACCCCGTCGCCGGGAACGCCCGCGCCCCGGAGCCGAAACCCCGTGGCCGGCGACGTCGCCGACCTCCGCACGATCGATTCGAGCGAGCCGCCGGACCCGCGGCTGCACCAGCACCGGATCGCGGAGGCGATCGCGCAGGGCAAGCCCCAGGTGATCGTGTTCGCCACCCCGAAGTACTGTACGAGCCGGGTGTGCGGGCCCATCGTGGACGTGGTACGCACGCTGATCCCCGTCTATGGCGACCGCGTCGTCTTCGTCCATCAGGAGATCTGGCAGGCGGGGACGCAGAAGTTCGCGCCCACCGTCGAGGAGTGGAACCTGCGGTCCGAGCCCTGGATCTTCGTCGTCGACGGCGCGGGCATCGTCCGGGCGAAGTTCGAGGGCCTGACGACCCGGCGCGAAGTCGAGGCGGCCGTGCGGCGCGTGCTGGCGCCGTGAGCCGCGCGCTCGCTTACCGCGCGCCGGGCTTCGCCGGATAGACGACGATGAAGTTGTCGCGGTTCGGCATCTTCACCTTCGGCAGGGTCTGCGCGTTCATCTCGTCGGTGTCGGCGATGATGCCGTTGAGGTGGAGCAGGTACGCCGTGAGGGCGTAGACCTCGTCGTTGGTCAGCGACTGCGACTGCGCGTACGGCATCGCGCGGCGCACGTAGTCGAACACCGTGGTCGCGTACGGCCAGTAGCTCCCGACGGTGCGCACGGGCGCCTTGCTCGCGAGCGTCCCCTGCCCGCCGACCAGCCGATCGTTGGGCTGGCCGGCCCCCTTGGCCCCGTGGCACGACTGGCACTTCGCCTCGTACACGGTGGCGCCCTGAGCGGAGGTGCCGCGGCCGGCGGGCAGGCCCGCCCCGTCGGGCGCGATGCTGATGTCCCATCCCGCGATCTCGGCCGCCGTCACGGCCTGGCCGAGGTTCGGCGTCTCGACTCCCGTCTTGACCACCGCCGCGGTGCCGGCGCAACCCGCGATCACGAGCGACAGCGCCACGCAGGCGAGGTCACGCGTAGACATGCTTCACCTCGCCGTTCGCCTGGACGGCCCACGCCTGGATCGCGTGGTAGTGGAAGATCGCGTTGGCGCCGTGGTCGGCGATGAACCGCTCGCGCTCCGGTTGGATCGCGCCGGTGTCGTCGGTGGCCCGCGACTTCAGCACGGTCGGGCGGCCGTCCCACTTCCACGCCACCCGGAACGGCGTGATCGCGCGCGGCAACACGGGCGTGGTGAGCGCGGCGGCTCGCCACGTCCCTCCACCATCCGTCGACACCTCCACCCGCGCGACGGCGCCGTTGCCGGACCAGGCCAGACCGGAGATCTCGTAGAGCCCGGCGCCCGCGAGTCCCACGCCGGGCGACGGGCGCGTGATCACCGATTTCACCTCCATCGGGTAGGTGAACATCAGCGCCTTGCCGTCGGCTTGAAGATCCGTGTAGCGCGAGGTCTCGTCCTTCGTCATGGTCGGCGTCGCCGTCACCTTGATCCGCCGGAGCCACTTCACGCTCATGTTGCCCTCGTAGCCCGGCAGGAACAGGCGGACGGGATAGCCGTTCTCGGGGCGCAGACGCTCGCCGTTCTGGAACAGCGCGAGCAGCGCGTCGTCCATCGCCTTGGCCATCGGAACGCTCCGGCTCATCGCCGCCGAATCGGCGCCCTCGGCGAGCAGCCACGCGGCGCCGGGATCGGCGCCCGCCTCCTCCAGGAGCAGGCGCAGCGGCACGCCCGTCCACTCGCTGCACGAGACGAGGCCGTGCGCCTGCCCGGCCGTCTGGGTCGGCGGGGTCGCGCCGTACATGACCGCGCTGTTGCCCGAGCACTCGAGGAAGTGGATCCGCGACACGCGCGGATAGCGCAGCAGCGCCTCGACCGTGAACAGGAGCGGACGCCTGACCATGCCGTGGATGAGCAGACGGTGCCGGGCCGGATCGATGTCGGGCACGCCGCTGTGATGACGCTCGAAGTGCAAACCGCTCGGCGTGATCATGCCGTCGAGCGCTTCGAGCGGCGTGCGCGACGCCCCGCTGCCCGTCGTTCCCGGCCGGGATCCGATGCCGGCACGCTTGACGTGGCCCTCGTGCTTGGAAGGGCCGCCGTATTCGCTCATCCCGGTGCCCGGTGACTTCGTCCACGGCGGGGTCTCGAGCGGTTCCTGCGCTTCCGCGCGGACCGCGGAAGCGCTCCCCAGACCACCGGCGCCGAGCAGCGCGACGCTGCGCTTGAGGAAGCTGCGGCGAGGAAGGTCCATGATCGCCTCCGCTAGTTCCCGAGCGCGAAGACCCAGATGACACCGCCCTGAGGGACGTCGGTCTTGGTGCCGAGGTGCGTGTCGATCCGGGCCTGCATGCGCTGGGCGTCGACGCCCCAGCCGGACTGCACGGCGATGTATTGCTTGCCGTCGAGGGCGAACGAGCTGGGCACGCCCGTCACCCCGGAGTTGGTGGTGAACTCCCACAGCACCTTCCCCGTGGTGGCGTCGAAGGCGCGGAACTTTCGGTCGTTGGTGCCGCCCGAGAAGACGAGCCCGCCGCCGGTGGTGAGCACCGGCCCCCAGTACTGCCACCGGAACTGGTGCGTCCACGACTTCTGGCCGGAGTTCATGTTCCACGCCTGCAGCTCGCCGATGCTCGTCGCGCCCGCGCGCAGGCTCAGCGTGGTCTTGGGCCTGTCGATGCCGAGATAGAGCTTGCCGGGCTCGTAGGACTGGGTCTGGCCGACCAGCGTGCTGCAGTGGTTGTCGTTGGCGGGAATGTAGACGAGCCCGGTCTTGGGATTGTAGGCGGCGGGCGGCCAGTCCTTGCCGCCCCACAGGCCGGGGCAGAACGTCACCGTCTTGCCGCCGGTCGGCTTGTGCTCGGGATCGTACGAGGGCCGGCCCGTCTTGGGGTCGATGGCCGTGAACACTTCCTGCTTGACGAAGGGCTTGGCGTCGACGAACCCGATGCCGTCGGCGCGCCGCTCGAGGAGCCACAGGTAGCCGTTCCGGCCGGGATGCACCAAGCCCTTGATCGTCCGACCGCCGCGCTGCACATCGAGCAGGATCGGCGTCGAGACCTCGTCCCAGTCCCACGAGTCGTTCCAGTGATACTGATGGTGGCCGCGGATCTTGCCGGTCTCCACGTCGAGGGCGATCACCGAGCTGGAGTAGAGATTGTCGCCGGGGTGCATGTCGCCCGGCCACGGCGCGGCGTTGCCCGTCCCCCAGAACGTCAGGTTGAGCTGGGGATCGTAGTGTCCGGTGATCCACACCGAGACGCCGCCGGTCTTCCAGGCGTCTCCGCTCCACGTGTCGTGACCCGGCTCGCCGGGGCCGGGCACCGTGTGAGTCCTCCATAGTTCCTGGCCGGTGCCGGCATCGAACGCGGCGATGAACGCGCGGACGCCGAGCTCGCCGCCGGAGGTGCCCACCATGACCTTGCCCTTGACCACCAGCGGGGCCAGGGTGATGTAGTAGCCCTTCTTCCAGTCGTCGACGACCTTGTCCCACACGACCTTCCCGGTGGCGGCGTCGAGCGCGACGAGATGCGCGTCGACGGTCCCGACGTAGACCTTGTTGTCCCAGAGCCCGACACCGCGATTGGTCGGGTGAAGCTGCAAGAGGTCCTCGGGCAGCTCGCGCTTGTAGCGCCACAGGATGTCGCCGGTCCGCGCGTTCAGGGCGAGCACCTGGGCCTGGGGCGTGGTGACGAACATGACGCCGTTGTTGACGATGGGGGGCGCCTGGTGCCCCTCGTTCACGCCGGTGGAAAGCGTCCACACCGGCGTGAGCTTGGCGACGTTTTGCGGCGTGATCTGCTCGAGCGGGCTGTAGCCCCAGCCGGCGTAGTTGCCCCGGTACATGAGCCAGTTGTGCGGCTCGGGGTTGAGCAGCCGGCCCTCGGTCACCGCGCTGTAACTCGTCGGGCTCTGCGCGGGCAACACCGCGGGCGACAGCGCGACCAGCGTCACGAGCGTGCACGTCACGAGGATCGATCGGAGCGAAGTCATCACGCGCCTCCTTGCTGGAAACCAGGACGGCCCACGAACCCACCGGCCACCACGAGGACGCCGCCCGACACGTTGAGCGGCAACGCCGGAAGCCGCCGCGGCGCCGGACCATCGAGCACGCGGGCGGCATCCTTCACGTCGAAGGTCGAGAAATGACAGGGACACTTGATCGTCTTCGCGCGCGCGTCCCAGTCCCACTGGTCGCAGCCGGTGTGCGTGCACACCGCGGAGTAGGCAACGATGCCCGCGGCGGCGCGGGCGCGCGTTTCTTCGGCAAGGTCTCGAGGCTCGAGGTGGACGAGCAGCACCTGATTGAGTCGCGATCCGTCGCGGACGGCGCCGGTCGTCGCATCCATCGGATACGCGATCACCGGAGGGCCGCCGGCCGGGACGGTGGCCGGCGTGAGCGCTGACCCCGGTGCTCCGGCGACGGCGCGTATCAGCTTATCGCCCGGCTGCGGGCGGGCCGCTTTCGAATCGGGCTGGGCGAGCGCGCGGGTCACGGCGAGGCGGGACAGCGGCAGGGTCAGGCCCAGGCCCGCCACGACCTTGAGCAGGCTTCGTCGTGCGGACATTGCCGGCCTCACGCGTGTCATCGGTCGCCGTGCGAACGGTAGCGCCGACGATCGGGACTCGTCAAGCGCGATGGCGCGTCGCTCTCGACGCGCGAAACGAGGTAGAGCTTTCAATCCCGTGGGAAAAAGTTTTCGCGTCTTGCCGATGCCGCCGCGCGCTCGTACGTTGGTTTTGGCTGACCAGCCAGGGAGGTGGATGATGAAGAAGGCGTTGATCATGGCCGTGATGTTGACGTTGGTCCTGTCGGGTGCCGCGTGGGCGGCGGAGGTCCAGGGCAAGATCAAGAGCGTCGACACGAGCGAGAAGAGCTTCGTGCTCGAGGACGGCACCAAGATCTGGCTCGGCGAGGGCGTGGCCATCGACACCCTGAAAGAGGGCGCCGAGGTCACCGCGTCCTTCGAGGCGAAGGACGGCAAGAACGTCGCGACGACCGTCGAAGTGAAGTAACTGACGGGATGGGGGGCCTCGCCGCGGGCCCCCCAAACCCCCCGGGCCCTCGGAGCGCCCCGGGAAACCCGGGGCGCTCCTCGAATGTAGTCGATTCAATTTTCGAGGAAGGCGGCCAGGCCGGCCTCGAAGACGAACTGGCGAATCGCGTCCGACGAGATCAGCGTCGTCTCACCGGGGACGGGAATCTCGATCGCGCGATCGGGAGTCTGAGGCAGCGCGACGTGCGCGGTGCGATATTTCTCGATCAGCCCGACGAGGGCGCCGGTCGGCGCGTCGAACACGCCGCCGCCGCTGGCCCCGTAGCTGACCGACACGTCGATCATGCGCGCCGGGCCCTCGTAGGCATCGCCGCCGTCGGCCGCGGCCAGCTGGCTCACCACGCCGTTCGAGAGCGTCATGCGCCGGCCCCACGGAAAGGCCACCACCCACACCTCGTCACCGAGCCGCACCGTGTCCTTCAGCCTCACCGGCGTGAGGTCGACGCCCTCGATCTCGAGCAGCGCCAGGTCGGCCCGCTCGCTCACCTTCAGCAGCCGCGCCGCGATGGGCTGCTTCTTGCCCGGGACCGCGACCGAAAGTTTCTGCGGCGTCGCCACCGGCTCGAGGAAGTGCCGGGTGGTGATGATCCACGTCCGGCCGCTGCCGCCGTCGCGCGCCACGACCACGCCCGACGCGGCCCGCCGTCCGCCGCTCTCGCGCTCACCGCGCAGCTGCACGGTCGAGGGCACGATCTGACGGAGGACCTCGTCGCGCGTCCAACGATTCGCGGTGGCGCAACCGACGGCGATGAGCGCGGCGGCGACGACGAGGGTCGAGGCGAGCGCGCGCGCGAGGGAGGGACTCGCGTCCACGGGCCGATCATACCCCGGTCGTCGCGGAGGCCCCTCGCACCGTGTGCGATCATCACCGCAGGAGGCCGACCATGAGCCACGACAATCCGTACGCCTTCCACGTCCACTCCGGGATCCGTCAGGGCCTTCGCGCCGAGACGCCGCTGCCGACGCGCCTGGTCTCCAACGAGGAATTCCCGCCGTTGCCCCAGACGTCGGCCCAGCGCGCGGTCGAGGACCGCATCCTCGCCGACGCCGCCCGGCTGGCCCGCCGGCTCGGGCTGAGCCGGCGCGAGCTCTTGACGCGCAGCGGTGGGATGGCGACGTCGCTGCTGGCCATGAACGCGGTGTTCGGCCACTTCTTCGACGTGCTGCCGGTCGAGGCGCAGGACTCGTCGGCGTTCAAGCAGCGCTCCGGCCCGGCGTACTTCATCTTCGACGTGCAGCTCCACTACGTCAGCGCGGGCTACGACCCGAGCAACGCCGAGGGCGGCCGCCGGGGCGCGGTCTCCAAGGGCGCGCTGCTGAACCTGCGCAAGGGCTCGCGACGGCTCAATCCCAAGCTCGCGTCCGATCGCGGGACCATGGAAGATCTCTCGTGGGCGAACTTCGTCAAGGAAGTATTCCTCGACAGCGAGACCGACATCGGCCTCATCTCCACGCCGCCCGGCCCGTATCCGCAGGAGGCGGTGGTGCCGCCCAAGGAGATGACGCACATCCGCGACGAGATCAACCGGATCACGCAGTCGCGCCGGATGCTCGCCCACGGGCTGGTGAGCCCGCAGCTGGGGCAGGCCGACCTCGACTTCATGGATCAGCAGGCGGCCACGCTCAAGATCGACGCGTGGAAGGCCTACACGGGCGCCGCCGCCAAGGGGTTCGATCGCGGCTGGTTCCTCGACGACGAGAAAATCGCGTATCCGATGCTGGAGAAGGCGCGCAAGACCGGCGTCAAGCGATTCTGCGTGCACAAGGGTCTGCCGCTCGGTCCCGTCGCCGACTACAACCATCCTCGCGATCTCATCAAGGCGGCCAAGGATTTCCCGGACGTCGACTTCCTCGTGTATCACTCCGGCTTGCTGAGCGTGACGGCGCCCAAGGCCGACGGTGACGTCCCGTGGACGAGCGAGTTCTGCCGGGCCGCCAAGCAGGCGGGGCTGAAGAACGTCTACATGGAGCTCGGCTCGACGTTCGGCCAGCTCGCGACGGCCAATCCCACCGCGTGCGCTCACCTGCTCGGCCAGATGATCGGCGCGCTCGGATCGGACCACGTGCTGTGGGGCACCGACTCGATCTGGTACGGCACGCCCCAGTGGCAGATCGAGGCGTTCCGCCGCTTCGAGATCCCCGACGCGCTGATCGAGAAGCACAAGTACGCGCCGCTCACCCGCGCCGTGAAGGAGCAGATCTTCGGCCTCAACGCCGCACGCCTGTTCGGGGTCGACGTCAACGCCAAGCGCAACGAGATTCCCAAGGACTACCTCACGCAGATGAAGATGGCGTACCTCGACGACGGCGCTGCCCCCAGCCATCGCTTCTACGGCTGGGTGGTCGGCTGATCCACCAGTGGCAGGCGCGGGAGGGCGGGGTACGGCGGATCGAGGTATAGTCGATGCCTCACGTCCGCGATCGGAACGAAGGGGGATATCGATGAAGAGGGTTTGGGGGATTTCCGTGACGGCTGGCGCGCTGGTCTTGCTGGTAGCCGGGTCGGCGGCGGCGTGGCAGTGCCCGGTGCAGTGGAAGGCGGCCGAGGAGGCCGTCAAGAAGACCGAGGGCATGAAGGTCGCGCCGGAAGGCAAGGCTATGATCGAGGACGCCAAGCGTCTGATCGCCGAGTCCAAGAAGCATCACACCGAGGGCAATACCAAGGTCGAGCACGCGCGGGCGATGTGGAAGGCCAAGGCGGCCCTCGCCATCGCCGAGTCCGTCGCGACCATCTCGGAGCCGTAACGGGCCCGCGGGGCGGCCAGCCCATGCGGTACCCGCGTGTCCTCGCGGTCTCGCTCGCCCTGCTCGCGATCTCGGCTCCAGGGGCCGCGCGCGCGGCCGACGTGACTTCGCTGCAGGAAATCATTCTGAGAGCGAAGCCGGCGACCGTTCTGGTGATCGCGGAAGTCGGGTCCGAGGTCCTCCTGGACTGTGGCGCCGGCCTGAGGAAGACGCGTCCCGCACCGTTCCGCGAGACGGGGACGGGCTGGCTCATCGACAGCAACGGGTGGATCGTCACCAACGGCCACGTGGTCCAGCCCGCCCACGAGGGCCCGTCCTGGGTCGCCCAGGACCAGATACAGAAGGCCGTGACCGACGTCTGCGTCTACGACGAGATCGAGCGCCGCGGCTTCACCGTCGGCCAACGGCCCGACCTCGAGGACCAGCTCCGGCGCGCGGCCATGGGCCCCGCCATGCAAAGCGCCAAGGTGGAGCTCAAGCCCTCCCTCTTCGTCCTGCTCGCCAACGGTTTCCGGCTGCCCGCCAAGGTCGAGAAGTACAGTCCGCCCGTGAGCCTCGAGCGCGGCGCCGGGGTCATGTCGGGACGAGACCTCGCGCTGCTCAGCGTGGAGGCGTCCGAGATGCCGGCCTTCAAGCTCGGAGAGTCGAGGACCCTCAAGATCGGCGACCCGATCCGCATCCTGGGCTTTCCGGGTGTGGTGCTGACGCACGAGCTGCTCAACTCGACGGCCAAGGTCGAGGCCTCGGTCACCAACGGGGCGGTGTCGGGATTCAAGCAGGACGTGCAGAACCAGGCGGTGATCCAGACCGATGCCCCAGCGGCCTGGGGGAACTCGGGCGGGCCGGTGGTGGACGCTCGCGGCGAGGTCATCGGCGTGCTGACCTTCGTCTCGCTGGCGCCGGGCGCCGGGGGCGGCATCGTGCAAGGGTTCAACTTCGTGATTCCGGCCGACGCGGTGCGGGAGTTCCTGCGCGGCACCAAGGTGGACCTCAACGACAAGAGTCCCTTCAACGAGCACTGGCACGCCGGCCTGCAAAAGTTCTTCACCGACGACTGGAAGGGCGCCTTGCTGAGCATCCAGGCGGCGGACCGGCTCCAGCCCGAGTTCCCCGACCTCCGCCGACTCATCGCGGAGGCCGAGTACAGGATCAAGCATCCCCCGCCCCGGCCCTTTCCGTGGCGTCTGGTGATCGGGGTGGCCATCGTGCTGGGACTCGGCGCCGTGGGGGTGGCGGCCTGGCGTCGGGTGCGCGCCAACCGTCTGCGCACCTCCGTCGAGGACGTCGTCCGCCTGCGCGAGAGCGGCGCCCCGCTCGTGCTGCTCGACATTCGCGACCCGCTCCTCTACCGGGCCAGCCCGTACCGCATCCCCGGCGCGTTGCGGCTCGACCCCGAGCGCGTGGCCGAGGCGGTGTCGACGCTCGGCCTCGACCCCGCGCATCGCGTGGTCGCGTACGGCAGCGCCGACAGCGAGCGGCACAGCGCCCTGGTGGCGCACCAGCTCCGCGGCCTCGGTTTTGCGGACGTCCACGTCCTGCGAGGCGGATTCGGGGGCTGGACCCTGGCGGGGCTACCGCTCGAGCCGAAAGAGGCCGGCGTCTCGCCGGGCTCCTGACAGCGCAGGCGCTGGAGGGCGGACGGGGCCGGGGGGCCGCTCGCGGGAAGCCGTGACTCCAGGCGAATACGGCCGGCGCGCCGGCATTCTGCGGCTCATCGCGGCGTTCAAGCTCATCAAAGGCTTGCTCCTGGTCGTCTTGGGTGTCGCGACGATCAGTCTTCGACACAGGGACGTCACCGCGATACTCGGCACGTGGGTCGACCAACTTCACATGGACCCTGGTGGCCGGCTTATTCGTGGCCTGCTCCTCCACGTCGCTGATTTCGATGCGCGCCGGCTCGTCGCGATCGGCGCCGGCATGCTGGTCTATGCGGCGCTTCTTCTGACCGAAGGCTTCGGGCTGCTTCTCCGCCGGCGCTGGGCCGAATACCTCACCGTCGTCGCCACCGCCGCCCTCGTGCCCCTGGAGCTCTACGAGATCGCGCGCCACGCCACGTGGACGCGGCTGGCGGTGCTCGTCGTCAACATCGTCATCGTCTGGTACCTGCTGATTCGCCTTCGCGAGCGCGCCGAAGCGTGATACGTCCCGAAGCCGAATCGGCGAGGGCGTGGTAGATTCTCGGCGTCATGCCGACAGCGAAACTTCCCGGCGATCTGGTCATGTATTACGAGGACGACGCGTTCACCGATCCGTGGTCGAAGCCGGAGACCGTCGTCCTGCACCACGGCAACGCCAAGAGCTCGCGGCTCTGGTACGCGTGGGTGCCGCTGCTGGCCCGCGACTTCCGGGTGATCCGCGTGGACGCGCGTGGGTTCGGCCGGTCGTCCGTCCCCGCGCCGGGTTACCCGTGGTCGCTGGAGGGGTTCGCGACGGACCTGATCCATCTCATGGATCACCTCGGCATCGACAAGGCGCACCTGATCGGTGAGACCATCGGCGGGACCATCGCGCTGCAGACCGCGTATCAATTCCCCGACAGGCTGCGGACGGTGACCGCGTGCACGTCGCCTTACAAGTTCAAGGGCATCCAGTCGTACCTGGACTACTACAAGATGGTGAAGGACCAGGGTGTCGAGGCGTGGGTCCGTCAGACGGCCGACCGCCGCCTGGAGCCCGGCAAGTCCGATCCCCGCCATCACGAGTGGTACATCCAGCAGATGAGCCAGACCGCCCAGCACGTGGTGCTGGAGACCCTCGCCTACCTCGCGACCGTCGACCTGACGTCCGTCCTGCCGAAGATCACGATGCCCGCGCTCGTCATGGTCGGCGAGCACAGCACCATGAACACCCCCGAGCGCGCCCAGGGCATGGCCGCGCTCCTACCGCGTGCGAAGTTGATGCAAATCCCTGGCGCGAGCGGCTACGTCCAGCACTCGGCCCCGGAACAGTGCGTCGCCATCTGGCGCGACTGGATGCGATCGCTCGGGTAACCGAAGGCCACACCCGTCCAGAGGTTTGAGAAATCTAAGCTCCTGGTTTAGATTTCTGGGTCTTCGTGAAGTCGTGTGGGTAAAAACAGGGGGCTGAGGGTGAGGAACCCCGCTCTGGCAGCGGTCGAAAGCGCGGCGGCGGGGATGCCAGAATCGGGCATGATCTCCGCATGCCAGCTTCGCCACGACTCCGCCGGC
>DATHGT010000251.1:0-15494 GCA_035317605.1 Candidatus Acidiferrum sp.
TGCGCGCACGACCGGGATCAGCGTGGGCGCGACGCCGGTGGTCGTGGCCATCACCCGTGAGAATGCGTCACGCTGATCGGCCCCGATGTCGACGAAGAAGAACGACGGCGCCTCGCGGCGCTGCTCGTGATCGATCTGCCGGTCGAGCGCGTCCTCCAGCAGTCCAACGGCGACCAGCAGCATCACGCCGATCCCGAGCGCAACCACCACGCCGCCGGCCTGGCCGCCGGGACGGTGGAGATTGGCGACGCCCTGTCGCCAGGCCAGCGATCTCGCCCGCGGCAGCGCCCGGGCCAGCCGTACGAGCCCGCGTCCGAGACCGGCCAGTCCCAGCAGCGCGGCGATCGACGCGCCCACGAAGATCCCGCCGATCTTGAGCGAGCCCGCCTGCCACAGCGCGAGCGCGACGAGCCCGGCCGCGATCGGCACCACGGCCAGCCACGGGCGCCGCCGTCGCGTCGGCTCGACCTCCTGACGAAGAATCGCGGACGGCGGAATCGCGCGCAGGGAAAGCAGCGGCCACACCACGACGAGACCCGTGGCGAGCACGCCCATGGCGAGAGCGCGCACGAGCGTGCGCACGTCGACCAAGGGCTCGAGCGGAAACGGCGCCAGTCCGGCGAACGCGCGCATGGCCAGCGGCTGAAGGGCGAGACCGAGTCCGACGCCGAGCACGCTGCCCACCACGCCGAGGGCGAGGGCCTGGACGAGGTACGTCCCGAACAGCGTGCGCGAGGTGGCGCCCACGCACTTGAGGATCGCGATGGTCTCGGTCTTCCGCCGGATGAACGTGCGCATCGCGGACGCGACGCCGATGCCGCCCACGAGCAGACTCACGAGCCCGGTGAGGCCGAGGTACGTGGTGAGCTGGGCGAAGAACCGCTTGAGCCCGCTCTGGGACTCGTCGAAGGCCACCACGCGAATGGCGGGATCGTCGAGCGCGCGCGTGACGTCGTCGCGGACCCGCGCCGCCGGCGTCCCCTCGGGCAGTCTCAGCAGCGCGCGGTGACGGACGCGGCTGCCGAACTGGACGAGCCCGGTCGCGTCCAGCGCCTCGTCGGCGATGAGCACGCGGGGACCGAGGGTGAGCAGTCCTCCCGCGCGGTCGGGCTCGCGTCTCACCACGCCCCGGATCGTGAACGTCGCAGTGCCCACGACCAGACGATCGCCGACGTTCACGCCGAGACGCTCGAGTAGCGGCGCCTCGACGAGCGCGCCACTCTCCGCGAGCAGATCGCTCAGCGGGCGAGCCGGCTCGGTCTCGATGCGCCCGTAGAGCGGGTAGCGCGCACCCACGGCCTTGACCTCGACCAGCGCGGTGCGGCCGTCGCGCGGACTTCGCGCCATGCCCGCCAGCTCGCGAATCTCCGTGGTCAGGGCGCCCGAATCGCGCAGGCGCTCCAGCGCGTCCCGCGCGGCGGGGCCGAGCGGCCGCGCGGAACGCAGCTCGATATCGCCGCCCATCAGCGCGCGGGCCTCACGGCCGAGCGTGCGCTCCAGATTGGTGGCGAACGTGCCCACGCCCACGAGCGCCGCGACGCCGAGCGCGATGCACGTCACGAACAGCGCGACGTGGCGCCACGCCCCCCGCGTCTCGCGCCACGCCATGCGCACGATGAATTTCACGCGGGTGTCTCGAGACGGCCGTCGCGCAAGCGAACCACGCGATCCGCGTGCTCGGTCAGCGCGTGATCGTGGGTGACCAGGACGAGGCTCGCCTCGAACTCCTTCCGGAGCGCGAGGAGCAGCTCGATGACCTGAGCCCCCGTCGCCGTGTCGAGATTGCCGGTGGGCTCGTCGGCGAGCAGCAGGCGCGGCCGCAGCGCGACCGCGCGGGCCAGGGCCACCCGCTGCTGCTCGCCGCCCGAGAGCTGAGCGGGGTAGTGACGCGCGCGATCCGAGAGACCGACGGCGTCCAGCAGCTCGGCGGCGCGGACCGACGCGCTTGCGTGTGATGCCAGCTCCAGCGGCACCGCGACGTTCTCGGCGGCGGTCAGCGTGGGAATCAGGTGGAACGACTGGAAGACGAAGCCGATCGTGTCGCGCCGGAGCCGCGCGAGAGCGTCCTCGCCGAGCCGGGTGATGTCGACCCCGTCGATGGCGATCGAGCCCGCGGTCGGCCGGTCGAGGCCGGCGATCAGCCCGAGCAGCGTCGACTTGCCACTGCCCGACGGCCCGGTGACCGCGAGCACCTCCCCGTCCGCGACGTCGAGGGTGACGCCGTCGAGGATCGTCACCGCGCGCCCTCCCCCGGTGAGCCGCATGGAGAGGTCACGCACCTGGACGATCATCCTTCCCATACTACACTCGGGAAATGAGCCACTTTTCCGCGAACGCCGCGCGCCGGCGGAGGCTTGCACGACGCGCGTGGACCCGGCTGCTCACGACGCTGCTGCTCGTGGCGACGTCGTGTGCCGTCGGCGGATGGAGGCTTGGCGCCGGCCACGCGAGCGCCGCGGAGCCGGTCATCGTCGCGCTCGGCGACAGCCTGACCGCCGGCTTCGGCGTGCTCCCGGACGAGGCGTACCCGACGCTGCTCGAAGCGCGTTTACGCCGTGAGGGCTATGCGTACCGCGTCGTGAACGCGGGGGTCAGCGGTGACACCACGGCCGCCGCGCTCCGCCGCGTCGACTGGGTGCTCCGCTCGCACCCGTCGATCGTGATCGTGGCCCTCGGCGCCAACGACGGCCTCCGCCATCAGAGCGTAACTGCCATGCGAGATAACCTCATCGCAATCGTCCGCCGCCTCCGCGCCGCCGGCGCCACCGTCCTCCTCGCCGGCATGCGCGTCCCCCCCAACTACGGCCCGGAATACTCGCGCTCGTTCGCTGGTGTCTTCACCGAAGTGGCGCGCACCACGAACGTCCCGCTCGCGCCTTTCCTTCTGGACGGTGTAGCCAGTGACTCGCGTCTCAACCAACCCGACGGCATCCACCCCACCGCCGAGGGCCAGCGCATCATCGCCGACAAACTCTGGCCGCACCTCAAACTGCTGTTACGCAAGTAGGGCTCGTTCGTCGCGCGGGCTTCGCTCGCGCGATCGCCCCTCCGAGTTACTTTCCGTAGATCCGCTTGTATTCCTCCCAGGAGAACATCACTTTTTTGACGTACTGGCGGGTCTCGTCGTAGGGGATCTGCTCGACCCAGGCTTCGACGTCGTCGGTCTTGCGTTCCTTCCACCACTGGCGCGCGCGCTTCGGGCCGGCGTTGTAACCGGCCAGCGCGATGCGGGGATCGCCGAACTCGCGGACGAG
Source organism: Candidatus Acidiferrum sp. (assembly GCA_035317605.1). Classification (GTDB taxonomy): domain Bacteria; phylum Methylomirabilota; class Methylomirabilia; order Rokubacteriales; family CSP1-6; genus DATHGT01. Next base: position 3,255 of record DATHGT010000251.1, read on the forward strand.
ACCGGCCAGGAACGAGGTGCCGAGCTGGACGTTGGCGCCGGGCTCGTCGAGCAGCGAGCCGTTGCGGAAGGCGAGGCCGCGGTTCTCCGCCATCGGTTGCGCGGTGGCCGGCATGAGCTGCATGAGCCCGCGGGCGCCGGCGCGCGAGACCGCCCGCGGGTAGTAGCTCGATTCTTCGCGCACGACCGCGGCCACGAGGAACGGGTCGAGGCCGGTGCGCTCGGCCGCCTCGCTCACCTCCGAGCGCCAGCCGAACGGGTAGACCATCTCCCAGAACGCGCGCGGCACCGCGGGATGGCCGGTGGTCGTCAGCGCGCTCAGGTGGCGACGGAGGATGCGGAGAGCCAGGTGATAGCGCTCCTCCTTCACGTAGGCGCTCGACATCGCGTAGAGGCGCACGGGGTCGCCGGCCGCGCGCTGCACCACGTCCTCCAGCTCCAGCAGGGCGAACTCGACGAGCCCGATGCGGCGGAGCAGATCGACGCGCGCGAAGCCGGGGTCGGCGGCCAGCACCTCTTGCGGGTCGGCGGGCAGCCGGATCGAGGGCTCGGCGCCCGACTCGATGGTGGTGGCCAGCCGTCGGGCCGCCAGCATCCCGTAGTAGCTTCGCGGCGACTCGCGCAGGATGCGCGCGTACGCCCCGTCCGCCTTCGTCTTCTGCGCGTGGCGCTCCTGGGCGCGCCCCGTCCAGTAGAGCGCGCCCAGCCGGTAGGTCCGTCCGCCCGGGATCTCGAGCAGTCGCGTCCACGTCTTCTCGGCGGCGCGCGCGTCGCCGCGCAGATACTCGAGCCAGCCCACGCGCCACAGCGCGCCGCCCGCCACCTCGCGGTTGGCGAAGCGCGAGGCCACGGTCCGGTAGGCGGCCAGCGCGGCGGTCTCTCGGCCGGGCTCGTCGAGCGTGCGCGCCTTCAGCCACGCGGCCTCGGCCGCTTCCGCCTCCGCCCCCGCCGTCTCCACGCCGGCCAGCACGGTGAGCGCGCGATCACGCTGGTTGGCGCGCAGGAGCAGCCGCGCCTGCTCGAGGCGGAGTCCGGGCTTGCGATCGGCGGGGGCGCGGTCGATGGCCAGCTCGAGCGTGCGGGCGGCGACGTCGTGACGGCCCAGACGCTGCGAGGCCTCGGCGATGACCTTGAACGCGCGCAGCGCGAGGTTGGTGTCGCGCGTCTCGTCGACGATTCGCTCCGCCTCGTCGGCCGCTCCTTTGGGGACACCACCGCGCAGCAGACGCTCGGCGCGGTCCACGCGCTGGGCGATCGAGAGCTGGGGCACGCGAACCCCCGCGGCGGCCAGCGCGGCCAGCCGGTCCGACGCGCCGGAGGCCCAGCCGCTCGCCGGCACCAGGATCTGGAGCTCGCGGTACGCGTGGGCGGCGGCGTCGGCCTGGCCGCGCGCCTCGCCGTTCATGGCGAGTAGGTAGAGCGCTTCCGTGATCTCCGCGGAGTCCGGATAGGCCTCGATCAGGCGCTTGAGCAGCGCCTGCTCGCCGGCGTCGTCACCGACGCGCGCGGCGAGAGTGGCGGCCAGCACCAGCGACGCGGGAGCCAGGCGACTGTCGGGATAACGCTCGGCGATGGACTGCGCGGCCGCGCGGGCCGCCGCGAAGTCTGAGCGTCGGGCCAGCGCGTCGGCCAGGAGCCAGCGCGTGTAGTCACCGATGATGCCGTGCTTGCCGGTCTCGGCCGCCATCTCGTGGAGCACGGGCCCGGCGTCTCCGCGCTGGAGCGCCTCGACCGCGCGCGCCCAGGCGCGCTCGGTCTCCGGGGCGACGGCCTCGCCGGCCGACTCGGGGGCGGCCGAGGCGGGGAGGACCGAGAAGACGACCACCATCAGCGACACCACCGCGGCGTCGCGCGCGGCCCGCCGGGTGAAGGCGATGCGCTGGAGCGCGGTGAGGTTGGCGAGGACGGCCAGCACCCAGAGCGCGGGCTCCAGCAGATCGAAGAGCGCTCCCGCGATCAGGCAGATCATCCGCTCCGGCCGCTCCATCACCCCCACGTTACAGTCGACGCCGATGGACTCGGCGCGGGCCCTGGTGTAGCTCACCATCACGCTGCCCACGAGCCCGGCCATGGCGATGACCGCGCCCCGCGCGTTGGGGGTGCGCGCGAACAGCACCACGATGCCGAGCAGCACCACCAGGTCGGAATACCGATCGATCACCGAGTCGAGGAAGGCCCCGAACGGCGTGACCTGCCCGGACGCGCGGGCCAGCGAGCCGTCGAAGAAGTCGAAGAGCCCGGCCAGGATGAGCAGCACCCCGGCCAGCCGCGTGCGCCCGGCCACGAAGGCGGCGGCGGTGAGCAGGCTGACCCCGAGTCCGCAGAGGGTCAGGTGATTGGGGCGGAGGTTCAACCGGAAGAGGAGGCGACCGACCGGATCGGTCCAGGCGCGCGCGCTGTCACGGTAGCGGCTCAGCATGTCGAGCCCGCCGCGTGTCGCCCACGCATCGTCACAGCGGTTGCACGAGCGCCTGCTCGAGGGCGGTGCGGACGGCATCCATCGCCGGCGGGTCCTCGACCTTCCGGCCCTTGGCGTCGTTGACGTAGAAGCTGTCGAAGGCCTGGTCGATCTCGGTCGCGATGCGGGCGCTGGCGATGTCGAGCGCACACGCGCTCAGCGCGCGCGTGACCAGGTAGAGCAGCCCCAGCCGATCGGGGCACTTGATCTCGATCACCGTGTAGTCGTCCGACAGCCGGTTGTTGAGGGTGATCCGGGGCGGAGCGGGCGCCCCCCGCGCGGCGGTCCGGCGCTGGGCGAGCAGCGCCTCCACGCTCTGCTCGCCGGTCAGGACCGCTCGAAGCGCTTCCAGGGTCCTCGCCCAGTGCGCGTTCGAGGTCATCACCTCGCCGATCGGATCGTTGACCTGGAAGGTGTCGATGGCGACCCCGTCGCCGCGGGTGTGAATCTGCGCCGAGATGATGTTGAAGTTGCGCGCGGCCAGGGTCCCCGCGATGAGGCTGAAGAGCCCGGGGACGTCGCGCGTGACCACGACCAGGTCGGACGAGCCGAGGTCCGGATGGTGGAACACCTCGGTGACGACCCGCCGCTCGTCGAGCTGCCGCAGCATGCGCAGGTGCTCGGCCATCCGCGGCACGCTGGTGCCGGCGAGGTAGCGGTCCGACACCATCGCCACGTGGGCCTTCACCGCCTGGCGGGGAAGATCCTCGGGGACGAGCGTGCCGAGGCGCTCGGTGAGCTGGGACCGGCTGGGTCGTTCGATCCGGCCGCCGGTCAGCCGGGTCAGCGTGCGGCCGTAGAGATCGTGGAGGACCACGGCCTGCCAGGGCGTGAGCACGCCGGGTCCGACCGCGCGCATGTCGGCGTACGTGAGCAGATACAGCATGCGCAAGCGTTGCGGATCACCCGTGGTCTCGGCGAAATCGGCGATCGTCTTCGGGTCGTCGATGTCGCGGCGCTGGGTCACGTGCGACATCGTGACGTGATGGGCCACCAGGAACTCCACGACGCCGGCGTCCTCGGCCGGCAGGGCCAGTCGGGCGGCCAGCTCGCGGGCGAGCGGGATGCCCTTGGCGACGTGGCCGTGTCCCTTGCCCTTGCCGATGTCGTGCAGCAGCATCCCGAGCATCAGCAGCGCGGGCTTCTCCACCTCGCTCCACACCGCGGCCGCGCCCTCCGATTCCGCCGATTTGCCGGGGGCCAGCGCCTCCAGGTGCTCGACGGCGAGCAGCGAGTGCTGATCCGCCGAGAACCGGTGATAGGTGTCGTACTGCACCAGACAGGTCAGCGCGCCGAACTCCGGCAGATAGCGGCCCAGGAACCCCAGCTCGTGCATCACCGAGAGCGTGAGGGCGACCCGTCCCCAGTTGCGGCAGATGTCGAAGAAGAGATCGCGCGCGGCCGGCGACTTCCGGAACTCGTCGTCGACGACGTCGAGCGAGTCCTCCACCTGTCGCTCGAGCGCGAGCGACAGCTCGCAGCCGAGACGGTGCAGGTGCCAGAACACCTTCATGAGCCGGATCGGCTCGGTCCGGAAGAACTCGGGATCGCGATCGCTGAGGTGCAGGCGCCCGTCGATGAACACGAGGCCGTCGGCCAGCGCCTGCTGGCGCTCGCGCCGCTCGGCCGCGGTCCGGTGGGACAGGGTCTCCTGGCAGCGCGCGATGAGGCGGCGCGACACCCGGTGAATGGCGCGGGCGTGCAGGTAGTACTCGCGCATGAACCGTTCGACCGCGAGGCTGTCGCCCTCGTCGGCGTAGCCGAGGTCCTTGGCGATCTGCGGCTGGACCCCGCGGCCCAGCACGTCGTTCTTGTGGCCGGACAGGAAGTGCAGGGCGTTGCGCGCCCGCCACATGAAGGTCAGGGCGGCGTCGGCCTGGGCCTGCTCGCGGGCGGTGATCAGCCGCTTGTCGGCGAGCTCGCGCAGCGTGCGCGCCTCGAACTTCGCGGCCCCGAGCCACATGGCCGTGTGCATGTCCCGCAGCCCGCCCGCCGATTCCTTGACGTTCGGCTCGCCCACGTAGGGCGAGGCGCCGTGCTTGCGGTAGCGCTGATCGCGCTCGGCCAGGGTGGCGGCCAGGAACTGTTCGAAGTCGCGGCGGTAGACGTTCTCGCGCAGCACGCGATTGAAGCGGGCGAAGAGCCGGCGGTCGCCGGCCACCAGACGCGCTTCCTGCATCGCGGTGCGGCTCGGCAGGTCGGTGCGGGCCATGGCCACGCAATCGTCGAGCGAGCGCAGGCTGTGGCCGATCTGCAGTCCGAGGTCCCACAGCGTGTACAGCAGCTCCTGCGTCACGCGCTGGACGTACGGGGTCAGCTCGACGTCGTAGACGACCATGAGATCGATGTCCGACGATGGATGCAGCTCGCCGCGGCCGTAGCCGCCGAGGGCGACCACCACGAACAGCTCCGGGGCCAGCGCCTCCGCCGCGAGATCGGCCGTGATCAGGCGGACCAGCGAGCCGATCAGGTCGTCGACGAAGCCGGCGTGGGCGCGCACGGATTCCCCCCCCGACGCGCCGTCCGCGTGCCGGGCCTTGAGGGACTCGAGTCCCTCGGCGAGCGCGGCACGGAAAAAATCAACTCGCAGGCGGCGCCGGTCGGGGTGGCGCTCGGCCTTCGCCTCCGCGCGTCGAGCCCGGCGATACAGCTCGGGCGACATGACGATGCCGAGCGTAGCAATGCCGGCCGAATACTGTCAAATCCGGCGCAGACTTACTACAATCGGCCAATGCGATCACCGTGGCGTCCCGTGCTCGATCGCATCGTTCCCTACGATGCCGGCCAGCCCCTCGAGGTCCTCCAGCGAGAGTTCGGCCTCGAGGGGCTCGTGAGGCTTTCGGCCAACGAGAGCCCGCTCGGGCCCTCGCCGCGCGCGGTCGCGGCCATTCGGGCCGAAGCGCCGCGCGTTCACCTCTATCCCGACGGCGGCTCGCTGGCCCTCCGCCAGGCGCTGGCCAGGCGACTCGCGATCGCGCCGGAGCAGGTGATCGCCGCCAACGGCGCCGACGAGCTGCTCGCGCTGATCGGGACGGCGGCGTTCGAGCCCGGCGACGAAGTCCTGGTCACGCGGCCCGCGTTCGAGCCGTATACGACGGTGGCGATGCTCGCGGGAGCGCCGGTGGTCGAGAGCCCCCTGGCCGACTACGAGACCGATCTCGACGACGTGCGCCGGCGCATCACGCCGCGCACCAAGGCCGTGTTCCTCTGCTCGCCGCACAACCCGGCCACCACGATCGTCAGGCGCGGCCCCCTCGCCGCGCTGCTCGACGCGCTCGGCGCCGACGGCCCGCTGGTCGTGCTCGACGAGGCGTACGGCGACTTCTGCGACGACCCCGACTATCCCGACGGGGTCGAGACGCTCGGGCGTTATCCGCGGCTGCTCGTGCTCCGCACGTTCTCGAAGATCGCGGGGCTGGCCGGCCTGCGCGTGGGCTACGCGATCGGGACGGCCGAGACCATCGACCGGCTCAACCGCGTGCGCGCCCCGTACAACGTCAATCGGCTGGGCCAGGTCGCGGCCCTGGCCGCGCTCGACGACGGCGAGCACCTCGCGCGCACGCGAGCGCTGGTGCTCGAAGAGCGCGCATTCCTCTCGCGCGAGCTGGCCCGCCGCGGGTATCAGTTTCCGCCGTCGCAGGCCAACTTCCTGCTCGTCCGCGTCGCCGACGCCGCGGCCACGCGCGCGCGCCTGCTGCGTGCCGGGCTGATCGTGCGCGACGGCGGGGGCGTGGGCTTCCCCGGACACCTGCGCATCGCGGTGGGCACGCACGAGGTCAATCTCCGCCTCCTCGCCGCGCTCGATACGCGTTCGTAACGCGCACGTCGCGGCCGTCAGCCGAGCGGCGGTATGTGGCAGGGCATCGACGGCGGAGCCGCTGCGCGCGTAACGGTCAGCGGCGGCGGCGCGTGGGGACTTCGCGCTGCAGCGTTTCCAGACGTCGGGCCAGCGCGTCGCGCTCGGCCGCGAGGGCCTGCGTCTGCCGGTCGCGGAGGGCCCCGCGCTGCTCCTGCTGTGCGAGCTGGGTCTGGAGCGCGGCCTCGCGCTCGTAGACGTCCTTGATCTCCGCCTCCAGGCGTGCGATCCGCTGCTTGGCCGGGAGATAGGCGCCGAAGAAGACGTAGAACACGAGCAGCGCCAACATCACGCTGCCCGCGACGAGCAGCCACGGCACGCGCACGCGATCCATCCAGAGGAGATTCTAGCAAATCAATCTGCTATCATCGCCGTCGAGACGCAGGAGCCTGGCGTGGAGTTGCGACGGTTCTTCGATCGGGTCATCCGCGCGAGCTTTCACGACCTCGCGCTGGACGGCGATCCGGCCGCTCCCTACCTCGCCGATCTGTTGACCCGTTTCGCGCGCACCGAGCACCTCCATCCCCGCGCCCTCACGCTGCCGCGGCTGGAGAGCGTCGTCGACATGATGCTGGAGATCCAGACCGTGTGGGACATCGACACCGCTGAGTTCCGTCCCGAGCACGAGGTGAACGTGCGCCGGCACATCGGCGACTACACGCTGTTCATGATGGGCATCTTCCCCGAGCGCGTGCGCCGGGAGGCGACCACCGACTTCTACATCAGCCAGGGCCGGCGGGCCTACCGCTTCGTGTCCGAGCACGCGCGCGCCTCCAGCCTGAGCGCGCCCGCGCCCTACCGGCGTCTCGCCGAGCGCTTCGAGAACTACGCTGGGGCGCTCGACTACGCCCGGCGCGTCCATTTCTACGACGCTCCCCACCATCCCTTCTTCCGGCTGACGTTCGAGTGACGGGCTCCGACGATCCACGCGCGGCGGACGCGCGCGCGGCGCTCGATACCGCGTTGCGCGACGATGCCACGGCGCCCGAGCTGCGCGGGCTGCCCGACGACGTCGTCGATCGGGTCGTCGCCTCGTTCGCTGACGAACATGGCGGCGCGGCGTTGCCGCTGCTGGGCCGGCTCGCCGCATCCGGCGCCGATCGCGGCGTGCGGCGCGCCGCCAGGCGCGCGCTCTACCGCCTGGCCCAGCGTGGCATCGCGCCCGCCGCCCCGGCGGCGCCGCGGCCGATCGTCCCGCGCCGGAGCGAGCGCGCGGTCCAGGCGTGGCTGTCCGGCGTGGACGGAAGCGGCTCGCGGGCCACGTGGATCGTGTTCGAGGGCGCCTACGGCGGTCTCCGGCTCTGCTCCCTGATCCTCAACGACACCCTCGGGATCACCGAGGTCGCGGGCGGTGACATCACGCGAAAGCGCCTGGACCGCGAGCTGGCCGCGCTCCGCGAGTCCCAGAAGCTGCCGTGGGTGGAGACCGACCCGGCGCGCGCGGTCGGCCTCGTGGCCGAAGCGCTGGCCGTCCACGCCGCCGCGTCGACGTCGCCGCCGGCCGCCTTCGCGCCGTGGCGCGCGCCCTTCGCGTCGGCGCCGGTCGCCGAGCCGCCCACGCTGCCCGACACTCCCGATCCCGCGCTGCTCGAGCGATCGGCGACGCTGCTCGAGCGGCCGGAGCTGGCCGGCTGGTTCCTCGACCCCGAGTCGGTGCAGAGCGACGCGGTGGAGCTGCTCCAGACGCGCGAGAGCCGGCTCGTGCTGTCCGATCAGCTCAAGGCCGAGCGCGAGGCGGCGATCGTCGATGGCGTGATCGAGCGCGAGCTGGACCCCCCCGCGTCCCGCCGGTGGTCGCGCCGGCTCGCCGAGATGGCGCTGGTGCTGGACGGCGCCGGCGCGCCCGAGCCCGCCGCCTCGGCGCGCGCGGTGGCGGCCGCGCTGGCCTCGGAGAGTTTCGAGCCGCGACGGCTTCCGTTCGTCCGCGCGCTGGCGGCGCGGAGCCTCGAGATCGCCGGCGAGGTCACGCTGGGACGCGTCTCCGCCGCCGAGGTCAGCCGCAAGCCGAAAGCGCCGTGATCACCGACGTTCCCGGCATCCGCGTCGGGCACGCCAGCGACCCCGTCGCGCTCACCGGGTGCACGGTCGTGCTCTGCGACACGCCCGCCACCTGCGCGGTGGAGCGGCGCGGGAACGCGAACGACGTCGTCGGACTCGACCACCTGGATCCGCGGCACCTCGCCTCGACGGTCAACGCGGTCGTGCTCGGGGGCGGCAGCCGCTTCGGCGAAGCGGCCGTCGGCGGCGTGATGCGCTATCTCGAAGAGCATGGCGTCGGCATGCGCTTCGGAGGGTTCACCGTGCCCCACGTGGCCGGGGCCTTCCTGTTCGATCTCGGCGTCGGCGGTGGGCGCATCCGGCCGTCGGCCGAGATGGGCTACGAAGCGTCAGCGCGCGCGACCACCGATGCTCCGGCCCAGGGCAGCGTGGGGGCCGGGACCGGGGCCACGGTGGGCAAGCTCTGTGGAATCTCCCGCGCCATGCGTGGAGGCATCGGCAGCGCGTCGGTCCGTTGCGGACGCGCCGTCGTCGGCGCGCTGGTGGCGGTCAACGCGGTGGGAGACGTCCGCGATCCGCGGAGCGGCGCGCTGGTCGCCGGGACGAGGGACGCGCCCGACGGCCACCGACTGGTCGACAGCGTCCGCGAGATTCGCGCGGGGGTCGGCCGCTTCGCATCCCCGACGGCCACCACGATCGGCGTCGTCGCCACCGACGCCCGGCTCGACAAGCTGGAGGCGGCGACGGTGGCCTCGCTGGGGATGCTGGGCTTCGCGCAGGCGCTGTCGCCGCCGCACACCGCCTTCGACGGCGACGCGCTGTTCGCGCTGTCGATCGGGGATGTCCGCGCGGACCTGACCGCTCTCGGCCTGGCCGCCGCCGACGCCGTCGCCGCCGCCATCGTCAGCGGCGTGCGCGCGGCCTCGTCGCTGCCCGGCCTGCCGGCCGCGCGCGATCTGCTCTGAACGTCAGACCGCTCCCGCGAACTCGTGCTCCCTGGCCGGCGCCCCATGGCCATTGCCGTTCATGCTGACCAGCACGGGGCCGCCGCGGCGCTCGGATCGACGCTCCGCGCGGGTGAGCCGCTCTTCGAGGGTGGTCGGGCGCATGCCGCCCAGTCGACGCAGCGCCGGTTCGTTCACGATCGGCCGCCAGCCGATGCGCGCCGCCAGCTCCGTCCGCAGCGCCCGCTCCGTGTACACCCGGCGGAGCGCGGCGCACATCAGCGCGCGCCGGCGGTTGTAGCCGAAGCGGCGCTTGTACTGATCGGCCGTCATCCCGTGCGCGCGCAGGTGCGTGTTGGTCAGCTGGCGGAACGCCCCGCCGCACAGCAGGCACACGATGGAGTCTTCCGTGACCGCGCGCCGCGGGTCCGCCAGGAGGACGCCGAGCTTCATCTGGTCGAGATCGAGCGGCTGCGGCCTGATCACGGACGGCCCCTGCGCTCGAGCGCTCGCACGTAACGCCCGATCAGCGCCCCCAGACGATGCGACGCACAGATTCCGTAGGTTGCCCGCTCGTTACCGAACGGGGCCCTCGCCTCCACCGGCGCGGGATCTTCCTGCCTCAATCGCCACGAACACCCGACTCGCATGACCGCCTCCCGCCTTCGTTCCGCTGCGGTGAGGGGTAAGGGCAACCTTTACGCCAGCGCCAACAGCTCGTGAAATCAATACATTGCCGGTAGGTTTCCGGGTGTGGTGGTGCGCAACTGACCGGTGGTGGTGGGCAGTTGACCAGTGCTGGTGAGTCAGGCGGAACGGATCCAGGCCGCGACGGTGTAGCCGAGCAGGACGATGACGAACCAGAGCCACAGCCTCACCGTACGGGCTCGCTCCGACGGCATCGAGTCGAGCACCGTCGGGTGGAGCCAGCGGGCGATCAGCGCTCCGGTGAGGACGCCACCGATGTGAGCGCCGTTGTCGATGAAGGGCGAGGTCCACCCGGTGACGATCGAGTAGACCGCCCAGCCGAGCAGCACCACGCCGATGCGGCGATCGCGCATCAGGATGCGGTCGCGATGCTGGCGGAAGAGCACGATGGCCGCGCCCTGGAGTCCGAAGATGGCGCCCGACGCGCCCACCGACGGCCCCTCGTTGACCAGCACGCTCAGGATGGAGCCGCCCACGCCGCTCAGCACGTAGAGGACGAAGAACTGGCTCCCCCCGAACGCGTGCTCGCAGATCATGCCCAGGACGTACAGCGCGATCGCGTTCGAGATCAGGTGCTCGGGCCCGCCGTGCATCCAGGTGCCGCTCTCCAGCCGCCAGTACTGCCCCGCGAAGACCTCGGGGCGGCTCAGCGCGCCGAACGCCACCAGGCGCTCGGCGGAGGCGAGCGCTTTCAGCGCCGCCTCCACCACGAACACGAGGGCGAGCACCCCGATGATGGCGAGGGTGACCGGCGGCCATCGATGCATCCGCCGCTCGAAGTCCACCCGCCGCGACAGCACCATGTCGGGGGTGATCTTGATCGGCCGCTCCCCCTCCTCCATGCTCAGCGGCCCTCTCCCGTATCGAGCATGATCCCGAGGGCCAGCGCGACCCGGCGGTCGAGATAGCGCTCGGGATCGCCGGAGAGGTCGAGGACGTAGCGGTCGAGGATCGTGAACTTCCGGTTGAACTCGCCCAGGAGGGCGCCGTCGGGACGGACGAGCACGAAGTTGGTGCGCAGGAGCCCGAACAGCGAGCCCAGCACGCGCCGCAGCAGCGACAGCACGATCGACTCCTCGACGGCCAGGGCGACCACGGGGCCGGCCGCCGCCTCCACGTACCACCGCTTGCGGATGATGTTGTGCACGTAGCGCTTGCGCAGGCGCGCCAGGATCTCGCCGGCCGCCGTCATCACGGTGTAGGTCCGGGTGAGGACGGCCCACCGCTGATCCTGGCGCACGCGGAGCAGGATCTCCGCGCGGGACTCGTCGCGATAGATGGTGACGTGACGGAGCGGCCGCAGCGACATCGAGACCACCAGGAACGTGGCCGGGGCGAAACCGGCGAGCACGAGGATCGCGCCCCCCGCCTCCAGTCCCAGCGTGCGCACCACCGCGGTGACCCAGACCAGGCTCAGGGTGGCCGCGACGGTGCCCGAGAGGTAGGCGAGGATGGTCCGAAACGGATACGTGGGGCGCTCCACGTAGAGGATGGGCTTACCGTCGGCGGCCTGCACCTCGTACTTCGAGCTGATCGAGAGCAGCCGCTCCCGCAGGAGGAAGGCGTCGCGGTCGAACGCGGGTTCGCCGCCCACGACCCGCGCCGGCGAGCCCACGCGCAGGTGGCGCCCGCAGACCGCGCACTCCACGAGTCGGCCCGCGTATTCGGGCCGCAGCTCGTACACCTCCCCGCACGCGCAGGCCACGGTGATTCCTCTGATCACGGCGGGGGATTCTACCGCGCCTGTCCCCGCTGTCGCCCGGCGCCGAGCCGGACCGTCGGGACTCAGCCGGCGCGGTGACCGTCGTCGGCCAGCTGGACGATGGGCGGGGCCACCCCGTCGTCGGTCCCGCCGAGCCCCGCCGTCTCCGCCGCGAAGAAGAAGCGGGTGCTCCAGAAGACGCGCCAGCGGGTGATGGTGCCCACCCGGATCACGCCCTTGGCGCGGGTGGCCGCGATGGTGTCGTGGTTGCCGGTGCGGTGGACGCCCAGGACCTCGCGGAAGCCCGCGCCCATCACCCATGGGTTCATCGCGTACGCCATCTGCCGGGTGAGGCCGCGCCGCCGGTAGCGGGGCACCGTGAACTCGTCGACCATGAACAATTGATCCGGGGCGAGCCGCACGAATCCGTCCACACCCGGATGCACGGACGTCGACAGGCACCGGTACGAGACCACCTCGTCGCCCTTCCAGGTCACGAAGAAGAAGTAGCCGGGCTCGCACCACCGCCGCAGCACCGCTTCCGGCATCCGCTCCATGAACGGCCGCATGCGCGG
>DATHGT010000252.1:0-11053 GCA_035317605.1 Candidatus Acidiferrum sp.
GATCGCGTGCGGGACGCCGACGACCTCGTCGGTCAGGCGCAGGCCCTGAGCGAGCGCCAGGAACGTCAGGTACGTCGGCGCATTGTCGAGGAACGACGAGAGCGCGCCGGAGGCCCAGAAGAACTGCCAGGTCTGGCGGACTCCGAGGTCGCCTCCGCGCAGCCGCAGCAGCTCGAGGGCGGGGATCATGGTCAGGAAGATGCCGAAGAACAGCACCGCGACCTCGACCATCGGCGACCAGGTGAACTCGTTGGCACGCCGGATCGCGCGCGGCGTCCGCCAGAACGAGAGTGCGGCGAGCGCGACGATGGCCACTTCGCGCAGCGGGGCGGAGAGGAACGCGACCGCGAGGACGACGCCGGCCAGCCCGACGATGTTGAGTCGCCCGGACAGGCGCAGTGGCTCGACGGCCCGTCGGTCGCGAGCGAGCGCGGCCAGCGGCTCGCGCGCGTACTGCCGCGTGTCCCAGACGACGTAGAGGACCAGGAGCGCTCCGATCATGAGCAGCCACTGCGGCCAGAGCCGGAACGTCCACACGAAGGGCACCCCTTGGAGATAGCCCAGGAAGAGCGGGGGATCTCCCAGGGGCGTCAGCATGCCTCCGATGTTCGAGACCAGGAACACGAAGAAGATCACGGTGTGCGTGACGTGTCGGCGCTCGCGGTTGGTCTGGAGCAGCGGCCGGATCAGCAGCATCGAGGCGCCGGTGGTGCCGACGAAGGACGCCAGCACGCTCCCGGTGGCCAGGAACACGGCGTTGGTCAGCGGGGTGGCGACGAGATCGCCGCGAAGCCGGATCCCCCCCGAAATGCCGTAGAGCCCCGCGAGCAGAATGATGAACGAGACATATTCGAGTGCCATGTGAACGAGTGCCGCGGGCTCGCGCCAGAGGTACAGTGCGAGCACGGGCGCCCCCAAGAGGCCGGCCACGATGAACTTGTTGCGATTGGACTCCCACCAGTGCGGGGCACGAAGCGGGCAGATCGCGATGGCCAGCAGCATGGCCACGAACGGCACGACGGTGTAGACGCCAGGCGCCTGAACGATGTCGGTAGTTTCGAGCGCCTGCTCCGCCAGCGCAACCAGCATGCGTCCGACGCCGAGCACGTTCGAGCGCCTTCTCCGGGTCAACTAGCGAAGGCCATTGCCTGGTGGTATATAGTTGTCGTTTATCCAACGGGCCCCCTGGATCGTGGAGGGAGGGAGCAGAGTGACCAAAGTCATCGTCGAGCCCGACGAATCCTTCGAGAGCGCGCTCAAGCGCTTCAAGAAGCAGTGTGAGAAGGCCGGGCTCTTGTCCGAATTCAAGAAGCGTCAGCACTACGAGAAGCCCAGCGTGAAGCGCAAGCGCAAAGCGCTGGCGGCTCGCAAGAAGGCCAAGCGGCGCGAGCGGTTCTCCGATTAGCACCAGCGCCACTCCGACCCGCGCGCCGGCGCTGCCGGCGACGCGAGCGCCTCTCGCCGACGAGGGCGCGGACCATAGGCGACGGATGGAGGCAGGGCGGATCCGGGGACGGGGCATTGAGTGGGACGCGGTTCGAGGGCTCCTCAGCGATGAGGCCCGGACGGCGATGGGTCGGGAGTGGGCGCGCACGGCCGAGCCTCTGGTCGAGCCCTCCGCGATCGAATCCGCAGTCGAGATGACGGCCGAGGCGCGCCTGGCGCTGACGGAGAAGGGCGCGCCGCCGCTCAGCAGCATTCCCGACGCGCGCGGCATCCTCGAATCCTGCCGGGTGCCAGGCAGCGTCCTCGAGGGCTCCGATCTCGTCGTGCTGCTGCCGCTGCTCGACGCCGCGGCCCGGCTCTCGGCCTACGGCCGAGACCTCGGTCCGGTGGCGCCGCGAATCGTCGCGCTCACCGGGAGCTTGCCTAGGGTCGCGGATCTGGCGGACGCCCTGCGCCAGGCCCTCGACGAGGAGGGCGCGGTCCGGGACGAGGCGAGCCCGCGGCTACGCCAGTTGCGCCGCGAGCTGCGCGAGCGACGCCGGCGCCTGGTGGCGGACCTCGAGCGCCTCCTGACGTCCGCCGACGCCGAGCGGATCTTCGCCGAGCGCTTCGTCACCCTCAGACACGGCCGCTACGTCGTGCCCGTGCGCGCCGAGGCCCGCACGCGCGTGCGCGGGATCGTCCACGATCGCTCGCAGAGCGGCCAGACGCTGTTCGTCGAGCCCGCCGACGCGGTCGACGCCAACAACGACCTCGTCCAGGCGGTCCGCGATGAAGAAGCGGAGGTCGCGCGCATTCTCGCCGCGCTGACCGACGCCGTACGCGCACGCGGCGACGAGCTGGATCGTCTGGTGGCGACCGTCGGCGAGCTGGACTGGGTCTTCGCCCGCGGCCACCTCGCCGAGCGCATGGACGCCACGCGGCCCGTGATCGTCCCCGACGGCCCGGTCAGACTGCGCGCGGCCCGTCATCCGCTGCTGCTCGCCCAGAGCTGGCGCGCCCCCTCGCGGCCGGTCGTTCCGGTGGACATCGAGATCACTCGCGAGCGCCCCCTGCTCGTCATCACCGGGCCGAACGCCGGCGGCAAGACCATCGCGCTCAAGACCCTCGCCCTGCACGCGCTGATGGCGCAGGTCGGCTGCCACCTTCCCGCGGATGACGGCTCGCGGCTCCCGATCTTCGAGCGGCTGCACGCGATCATCGGCGACGACCAGAGCGTGGCCGAGAACCTGTCGACCTTCTCGGCCTTCGTCAAGCAGGTCCGCGAGATCCTCGACGAGGCCGATCGGCACTCGCTCGTGCTGCTCGACGAGCTGGGCGCGGGCACCGATCCCGACGAGGGCGCGGCGCTCGCCCAGGCCATCCTCGAGGAGCTGTCGGCGCGCGGCGCGCTCGTCATGGCCACGACCCATCTCGAGCCCCTCAAGGCGTTCGCCAGCACCCACCCGCGGGCGCGCAACGCGTCGGTCGAGTTCGACACCGCGACGCTGGCCCCGACGTTTCGCGTGGTCTACGACCGGCCCGGACAGAGCTACGCGTTGACCATCGCGGCGCGGCTCGGACTGCCACCCGATCTCATCGAGCGCGCTCAGGATCATCGCTCGGCCGAGGCCGCGCGCCTGTCCGAGCTGCTCCGGCACCTCGACGAGCAGACGCGGACCGAGGCGGAACGGAGCCGTGGGATCGAGCGGCGAGAGCAGGAGGCGGTGGCGCGGCTGGCGCGCGCGCAGGAGCAGGAGAGCCAGGCCGAGGCGCGCGCGTCTCAGACGCTGGGTCGCGCCAAGCAGGAAGCCGCGCAGCTTCTCGCCGAGGTCCGCCGCGTGGTCGCCGCGGAATGGGAGCGACTCAAGAAGAGCGACCGCTCGAAACGATCGCTGGAGGAAGGCCGTCGCCGTCTCAACGAAGCCTCCGCCCGCATCGCGCCGCCGCCGACCGGAGCCCCCTCGCCGTCAGATCTCGCCGCCCTCGTTCCCGGCGCCACCGTCGTGGCCGAGCATCTGGGCGTACGCGGCCGGATCGCGGCCCTCGTCGGCAACACCGCGACCGTCCGGGCGGGCGCGGTCACGCTTCGGATTCCGCTGGCCGCGCTGCGGCCGATCGCGCCGTCGCCCGAGCCGCGGCCGGCGGTGTCGATCCGGGTACCCGAGAAAGCCGGCGTCGGTCCCGAGCTGCATCTACTCGGGCGGACCACCGACGAAGCACGGGACATGGTCGAGCAGTATCTCGACGACGCGTTCATGGCCGGGCTTCCCACGGTGCGCCTCGTGCACGGCAAGGGCACGGGCGCGCTCCGCAAGACGGTGCGAACGTTGCTCGCCGACCATCCGCTGGTCGCGTCGTTCCGGGACGGCGAGCCCTCTGAAGGCGGCGGCGGCGCCACCGTCGCCGCGTTGAAGGTCAGCTAGTGGCCAGTTATTCGCCGGCGCTGCTGGACGAGATCCGCGGCGCGGTCGACATCGTCGATCTCGTCGGGCGCTTCGTGAGCCTCAAGAAGGCCGGCGTCAACTGGAAGGGCCTGTGCCCGTTCCACGGCGAGAAGACGCCGTCGTTCATGGTGAATCCGCGCAAGGGGATCTTCCACTGCTTCGGCTGCGGCGTGGGCGGCGACGCGTTCGGCTTCCTCATGCGGCAGGACAAGCTTGCCTTTCCGGAGGCGGTGCGCGCGCTCGCCAAGACGGCGGGCATCGCGCTGCCCGAGGACAGCGCGCCGCGCGCCGGCGACTCCGGCCGCGAGGAGCTGCTGCGCGCGATGGACCTGGCGGCCCGCTTCTACGCCGACGCGCTGTGGGGCGCCGGCGGCGCGCGGGGCCGCGAGTACCTCGACCGCCGTGGCGTCGATCCCGACGTGGCGCGGCGCTTCGGTCTCGGGTACGCGCCGGACGGCTGGGACGGGCTGCTGGCGTTCATGCGGAGCGAGCGGATTGCCGCCGAGACCCTCGAGAAGGCGGGACTCGTGCTCGCGCGGCAGGGCGGCAGCGGCTTCTACGACCGGTTCCGGGGACGGCTGATCTTCGCGATCCGCGATCTCCAGGGGCGGGTCGTCGCCTTCGGCGGGCGCGCCTTCGGCGACGAGCAGCCGAAGTATCTGAACTCGCCCGAGACCCCGCTCTACAGTAAGGGCCAGCTTCTCTACGCGGCCGATCAGGCGCGCCCGGCGATCCAGGAAAAGAATCGGGCGCTGCTGGTCGAGGGCTACGTCGACTGCCTGATGGCGCACCAGTTCGGCTTCACCGAGACCGTGGCGGCGCTCGGCACCGCGTTCACGGGCGCTCAGCTCGGCCTGCTCCGGCGGTACTGCGAGGAAGTCGTCACGTTCTTCGACGCCGACGCCGCCGGACAGAAGGCGGCCGAGCGGGCCGAGGAGTTGCTCGAGTCGACCGCGTATGGCGGCGGCTGGGACGTCAACCGTTCGGGCGCGTTCGTCGCCTCCGGCGCGCTTCGCATGAAGGTCGCGCTGCTGCCGACCGGTCACGATCCCGACACGTTCCTGCGCGCCGAGGGCGCCGACGCCTTCACCGAGCGCATCCGCGCCGCTCGCGGCCTGCTCTCGTACGCGCTCGACCGCGTGCTCGCCGACGAGCCGGGACCGATGATGCCCGGTCGCGGTCCCGCCAACGCCTTCGCCCGCGCGGCCCTGATGCTCGCCAAGGTGCCCGACGCTCAGGAAGCGGCCTCGCTCTCCCACGAGGCGGGCCGCAAGCTCGGCGTCGACCCCACCCAGCTCTGGACCGAATCGCGTAAGCTCGCCGCCGCGCTGAGCCGCCCGGTCGCAGGATCCCGTCCCGCCACCGTCTCCAGCGGCCCGCCGAGCGAAGAGCGCGCGCTCGTCGGCCTGCTCCTCGACTCGCCGAGCGCGCGGCACACGCTGCTGTCGCTCCTCGACGACGGCGACGTCTCCCACGCCCCGCTGCGTGCTATCGTCGCCGCGCTACGCGTGAGGCCGGACGCGACGGCCGAGGGACTGATGACCGATCTCGACGACGAGTCGGCCCGCGGCGTCCTCGCCGCCCTGCTCGTCGAGGACCGCGACCCCGACGGCGAGAGCGCCGGCGTCGCGGAGTTTCAGCGGCGCCTGGAGCGTCGCCAGCGGCTGCGCCGGCTGCGCGCGCTCTCTCGCAGCATCGCGGAGGCCCAAGCCACCGGCGGGGCCGACGCGCCGATGCAAGAAGCGATGTTGAAGCTGCACCACGAGAGCCGGGAGGTTTACGAGCTCTCACGCGCCGTGGCGGAGTCCGACCACACGGCCCCCGGGTCTCTTACCGGGGGGTCTCACAAGGAGTAGAGAGGCATGAGCGAAGAAACGAAGCTGGAAGAAGAAACGAAGCTGGAAGAGCTGGACCGACTGATCTCGATGGGCAAGCAGAAGGGCTTCCTCACCTACGACGAGGTGAACGACGCCCTTCCGTCGGACATCGTGTCGCTCGATCAGCTCGACGACATCATGATGATGTTCGGCTCCCTGGACATCGACATCGTCGATAACGCCAAGGCTGGACGCCTGCCCTCCGAGGTGGAGCGGCCCGCGCCGGCGGACGACGACGACGACGGGGGCGGCGACGCCATCGATCTCACCCCGGGCCCCGTGGGCCGCACCGAGGACCCCGTCCGCCTCTATCTGCGCGAGATGGGGCGGGTCTCGCTGCTCACCCGCGAGGGCGAGATCGCGCTGGCCAAGCGCATCGAGGAGGGCAAGAACCAGGTCACGCAGGCCATCCTGAGCACCAACCTGGCCGTCGAACGCTTCCACGAGCTGCGCGACCAGCTCCGTCAGCAGGACATCTCGGTGAAGGACGTCGTCGACGTCAACGAAGAGGAGTTCACCGAGGAAAAGGAAACCGAGCTGACGCGTCAGGTCGTCAACGCGTTCGGCACCGTCGACCGGCTGCTGCGCGATCGCGACCGCGACCTGGGGGAGGCGCGAAAGCTGAAGGCCAAGCTGTCGCCCAAGGCCCGCCGGGTCAAGCCCGGCGTCAAGGATCCCAAGTGGCGACGCCTCGAGCTGCGCGCCAAGGACCGCGAGAAGAAGGTCCTCGACAAGCTCCGCAGCCTCAACATCGGCAACCAGATCATCGACCGCGAGGACGGGGACGCGCTCCGGCGAGGCCTCGTCCAGCGCCTGCGCGATCTGGTCGACGACATCGAGCGCGCCGAGCGGGTGATCGCCCTGTGGAGCAACGGCCGGCGCCCGTCTCCGGAGGAAGTGCAGAACCTCATCTACGTCGCCTTCCGCGACCCCGGCGTCAACGGCACCAACGGGAGCAACGGCGACCTGCACCTGCGCGCGGCCAAGAAGTTCCAGAGTCCCAAGCAGCAGCAGATCTGGGTCGCCCAGCAGGAGATCAAGGCCGCCGAGGTTCGGGCCAATGCCAGGGCCGACGAGATCAAGAAGGTCATGACCGTCATCCGGCAGGGCCAGCAGAAGGCGGCCCAGGCCAAGAAGGAGATGGTCGAGGCCAACCTGCGGCTGGTGATTTCCATCGCGAAGAAGTACACCAACCGAGGGCTGCAGTTCCTGGACCTGATCCAGGAAGGCAATATCGGCCTGATGAAGGCCGTCGACAAGTTTGAGTACCGGCGCGGCTACAAGTTCTCGACGTACGCCACGTGGTGGATCCGCCAGGCGATTACCCGGGCCATCGCGGACCAGGCCCGGACGATCCGCATCCCGGTGCACATGATCGAAACGATCAACAAGCTGATCCGGACGTCGCGCCAGCTGGTCCAGGAGCTGGGACGCGAGCCCACGCCCGAAGAGATCGCCACCAAGATGGACGTGCCCGTCGACAAGGTGCGCAAGGTGCTCAAGATCGCCCAGGAGCCCATCTCGCTGGAGACGCCGATCGGCGAGGAGGAGGACAGCCACCTCGGCGACTTCATCGAGGACAAGCAGGTGGTCTCGCCGGTGGAGTCGATCATCGGGCTCAGTTTGCGCGAGCAGACCAACAAGGTGCTGAACACGCTGACCCCGCGCGAGGAGAAGGTGCTGCGCCTGCGCTTCGGTCTCTCCGACGGCTGCGAGCACACCCTCGAGGAGGTCGGGCAGGACTTCGCGGTCACCCGCGAGCGCATCCGCCAGATCGAGGCCAAGGCGCTCCGCAAGCTGCGCCATCCGTCGCGCTCGAAGAAGCTCCGGAGCTTCCTGGAATCGTGATTTATGATCGATACTCGAAGTGTTGAGGGCCCATAGCTCAATGGCAGAGCAGCCGGCTCATAACCGGTCAGGTCCTGGTTCGACCCCGGGTGGGCCCAGATATTTATCGGAGCGCGGAGTCGCGTCGACACGTGGGTGGCCTGGCCTCGAGCCGCGTGGCTCCGTTCGCCGCGGAGTCGCGTCGACACGTGGGTGGCTTGGCCCAGACCCGCGTGGCTCCGTTCGCCGTACCGATTTATCAAATGGCGGTGATGCGGGGGTGGTTCCGTTCCCTGTCCGTGGCGGAGGCGTGAGTGTCTGAGGTGAAGGCGCTCATCCAGCTGCAGGAGCACGACTCGCGGCTGGCGAGGCTGGAGGCGGAGGCGAGCCGGTTGCCGAAGCGGATCGAGGCGATCCATGCCTCGGTGGCCGAGGCGCGGACGGCCGTCGAAGCCACGAAAGGCAAGGTCGACACCAACCGCAAGAGCCTGCGCGCGAAGGAAAAGGATCTGGAAGTCGTCGCGGCCAAGCGCAGCAAGGCCGACGCCCACCTGTGGGAAGTCAAGACCAACAAGGAGTACTCCGCCGTCCTCGTCGAGATCGAGGACATCAAGCAGGAGAAGTCCCGCACCGAGGAAGAGATCCTGAACCTCATGGAGATGCAGGAACGGCTGGCCGCGGAGATCCGCGAGGCGGAGACGCGCCTCAAGACCCGCGAGGAACAGGGAAGTCAGGACGAGGCCAGCGTCCGGCAGCAGCTCGCTGCCGTCGAGGCCGAGCTGGCCGGCGTGCGTGACGAGCGGGCCACGGTCGCGCGGGAGGTGCCGCCCGGCATCCTTGCCGACTACGAGCGCATCCTCAAGGCGCGCGGTGGAATCGCGATCGCCCCGGTGACGATGGCCGTGTGCGGCGGATGCCGTGTCACCATCCGTCCCCAGGCCCTCCAGGAACTCCGTGGCGCCACGCTCATGCGCTGCGAGAGCTGCGGTCGATATCTCTACTACTCGGAGGGGGCCTAGACGGCCCCCTCCGACGGTCGTCGCTCGTCTGCGGCTCGCTCCGACTCACACACCTTGACCGCGACTCAAGGGCGAGAGGTTGTTGTGTACACTGACGGGGCTTGCGCGGGGAATCCGGGGCCGGGGGGGTGGGCGGCGATCATCATCGAGGGTGGTGAGGAGCGCGCGGTCTCGGGCGGGGAGCGGTCGACCACGAATCAGCGGATGGAGCTGATGGGGGCCATCGAGGGGCTGGCGGCGATCGACGGGCGGCGGCGCGTGCACCTGCACACCGACAGCGCGTACGTGATGAATTGCTTTCGCGACCGCTGGTACGAGCGGTGGGAGCGAACCGGCTGGGTCAACGCCGCCAAGCAGCCCGTGGCCAACCGTGACCTCTGGGAGCGCTTGATCGCCCAGACGCGGCGCCACGAGGTGACCTGGCACAAGGTCAAGGGCCACAGCGGGGATCCGCTGAACGATCGCGTCGACCGTCTGGCCCGCGCCGCCATCGCCTCCGCCGCGACATCACCGAGGTAGACGCAGCGAACGACTGAGCGAAGGGAGACACACTATGGGGATGCTCGATGGGAAGACGGCGCTGGTGACGGGAGCGGGCCGTGGGATCGGTCGCGGGATCGCGATGGCTCTGGCGCGAGCCGGAGCCAAGGTCGTGGTCAACGACCTCGGCACCGGTCTGGACGGCGTGGGGCAGGCGACGAGCGCGGCCGATGACGTCGTCCGCGAGATCAAGGAGACCGGCGGCGTCGCCGCGTCGAACCACGGCTCGGTGTCCGACTACGCCCAGGCCACCGCGATGGTCGATCAGGTCGTCAAGACGTGGGGCCGCATCGACATCCTCGTCAACGTCGCCGGCATCCTGCGCGACCGCATGATCTTCAACATGACCAAGGAAGAATGGGATGCCGTCATCGCCGTCCATCTCGACGGCACCTTCTTCTGCACGCGGGCGGCCTGCGTGGCCATGCGCGAGCAGAAGGGCGGCCGCATCGTCAGCATGTCGTCGGTGTCGGCGCTGGGCGCGCCCGGCCAGCCCAACTACGCCGCCGGCAAGGCCGGCATCATCGGGCTCATGTGGTCGACGGCCAACGCGATGGCGAAATACAACGTGACCGCGAACACGATCATGCCGAGCGGCGCCACCCGGATGATCGACTCCACGCCCCGCGGCCAGAAGGTCTTCGAGGAGACCGGCAAGTGGCCGAGCCAGCAGGCGATCGGCACCGAGCGCGACCCCGACAACGTCGCCCCGCTCGTCGTCTACCTGGCCAGCGACGCCGCCGTCCAGGTCAACGGGCAGGTCTTCCACTCGTTCGGCTACGGCTACACGCTGCTGGCCCAGCCCCAGGCCATTCGCCGGATCGAGGCCGACCGCCGACTCGAGCCCGAGGAGCTGGCGCGGCATTTCCCCGACACGATCGGCCGCAAGCTCCAGGAGGCGCCGGGGACGCTCTTCGGCAAGACCCTGGACCAGCGCCCGCCCTCGGAGTGGACGAAGCACGCCAACGGCGTGCGCACGTGGCAGCTGCCCACGGAAGACGCCTGAGCCTTCGATCGTGATCGCGCCGCGGCGGCCGCCAATGACCGCCGCGGCGCGACGTCATCGCTCGTGACTGAGCGCGCGTTCTCTTCCCACGTCGAGATCGGCCCGCGCCGGTTCCGCGAGCGCCTCGGTCTCGACTTCGAGGAGTTCGCGGCCGGTCAGGTCTTCAAGCACCGCCCCGGCCTGACCATCTCCCAGCAGGACAACGTCGAGGAAGCGCTCGACACCCTCAATCGGGCGATGCTCCACTACGACGCGCAGTACGCGGCGCACACCGAGTGGGGCCGGCCGCTGGTCGTCAGCACCCTGACTGTCCAGCGCGTCATCGGCATGACCGGCAAGACCTTCGGCAAGCGCGGCCGCGTGCTCGGTTTCGGCGAGATCGCGCTTCGCCATCCCGTGTTCGGCGGCGACACGCTCTACGCCGAGACCGAGGTGCGAAGCACGCGTGACGACGGCCATCCATCGTGGGGGCGTCTCGCGCTGTTCACCCGCGGCGTGAACCAGGACGGCGCCCTCGTGTGCGAGATCTCGTGGGAGATCGAGGTCTACAAGCGCGGCGCGCTGCCGTTCGCCGAGGCCGGGTACTGAACGGATGCCGCGCTTCGGTTCGCACCGCCCGCTCGCGCCCAACGTCTTCATGGAAATCGAGGGCATCGACTTCGAGGATTTCGAGGTCGGCCAGGTCTTCGAGCACCGCCCCGGCCGCACGTTCACCGCGCTCGAGAACCTGCTGCACACCGTGCGGTCGCTCGATGTGTCCCCGCGCGTCGTCGACCGCCACTACGCCGAGCGTGTCCACGGCGGCGATCAGACGATCGGCGAGACGTTCGTGCTCGGTGTGGTCACCGCGCTGACGACGAAAACCTTCGGCAGGGTCGTCGCCAACCTCGGCTGGAAGGACGTGAGGTTTCC
>DATHGT010000253.1:0-4531 GCA_035317605.1 Candidatus Acidiferrum sp.
AGCGTCGCGCTAGCGCGGATTATTCATGAACGATATCAGCGTGAGTCGGCGGGGTCCTGTCACCGGGGTGGCCCACCCGGTGAGGCTCCGTCACCCGTTCGCCCGAATCGCAGTGCTTCGCACTGCGGACGGGACGAAGGGGTCCCACTCCGCCTCACCGGGCGGGCCACCCCGGTGCCACCCCGCCGGTCATGCGTGCGGCGTTCATGAATAATCCGGGCTAGATCTACTCGCCGGCAGCCCAGGGCCGGAGGGCGCGGGGATGCAAGACGTCGATCGCATACCCCACGTCGAGCGACTCGCCCAGCCAGCCCGGGCGTAGCGTGTGCGCGCCGAGGTTTAGCCCTTCGTTCCGCCGCCGGAGCGCGCGCACAGGATCACCGGAGACGGTTCGCGAGGCCGGAACGTCGGGCAGAAGTCTTCCGTCAGGTCGCCTGAACGTCAGCTCGCCGTCCGGTTGTCGTTCCACCTGATAGCCCTCTTCATGCACGGCGCGATGATGGCGCCGACACAGCATCGCGAGGTTCGAGAGCGTGGTCGGCCCGCCCTGGGCCCAGTGGCGGATGTGATGCCACTGGCCGAACGACACGCCGCAGCCCGGGAACCGGCAACCGCGATCGCGATGGTGCAGCGCGCGACGTATGGCCGGCGGAATCGTCCGCGTCCGCGCCCCGACTTCCACGATCTGCCCGTCCGCGTCGTGCCGCATCACCACCCGGCTCGCGTCGCACGCGAGGCGCCGAGACGTTTCCGCGGGAACGTGCGCGCCACCTTCTAGCACGGACTGACCGGGCGCTTCCGGATCAGCGAGCGCCGACGCGTCGACGTGGACCACGACCTGGTAGCGCTCGCCCGGCGCGCCGGGGTCCAGATCGTGATGCAACGCGCTCTCCGCGAGCAGAGCCAGCGCGTCAGCCTGCAGCTGGGCCGTCGAGGGCGTGACCACGGGAACATCGTCCCCCGGATCGGCGCCGCGCGACCGCTGGTACAGCGCCTCGCGCGCCGCCGCCAGCGCCTGCATCAGCGCGGCGCCCGCCTCGGCCGTCAACCGTCCCTTAATGACGACCATCCCGTCTTCGTCCTGATACACGTGCAACCCGCGGCTCTTGTGAAGGCGAGCGGTCTCGCGGGCTTCGGCCAGAGCGTCGACCCGGCGCCAGCCGCGCACGATGCGCTCGACGTGAGCCGCGGTGCCGGCCAGGCCTATGGCGATCAGCCGCTCTTCGGTCTCGGGTGCGGCAATGCGGGTCAGCGCCCGCACCTTGGCGTAGGACAGTTCGCCGCGTGCGAGCGCCTTGGCTATCCGGGGCAGCGACCCGAGGGCACGCGCTACACGCACGTGCTCGCGGGCAGCGCCGAGATCCAGCCCGACACGCCAAGCCAGCCAGTGCGCGCACGAGCGGAACCCGTGATTCCACCCCTCGCGTGCGTCGAACTCGCGGATGAGATCGAGCAACTGCGCAGTGGCCGCCTCCAGGTGCGCCGACAGCTCGGCAATCTCCTCACCCAGTCGGTCCGTTTCCGCGATGCGCTCAGGGGTAGCGATGACGTCGCGCGCGCCGATATCCATGGGTGTCGTCCCCCTTGATGGTGAAGCGACTCTACACCCGAGTTTCCGACCCATCTGGGCGCCCCCAGGCTGCGCGATGATCCGACGATCTATGATTTTTCAGTAGGAGCGCGGCCGACGGTCCTCGCTGGGCGCGAGCGGGCCGTAGGAAGGGATCCTGTGGCGCCTGCTGGCGTGCGAAAAGTGTCGCTCTGCGAACGTGTCAAGCGAAAAGTTACGCTCGCTCCGAAGGATCGCGTTCTTGACAAGGCCAAACCCGCGGCCGAGGATACTCGCGATGTCGACAATTGTTCCGCCGGGGCCCACACGAGCGCCCTCGCGAACCTTACTGCCCGAACTTACCGCTCACAGGCGGCGCCGCGGCCGATCGCTGCCTCTCATCTCGCCGAAAGCTCTGTCGTCGGAAACCCCGCCACGTTCGTTCCGCTCACTGAAGGCGCGATGACAAACATGCGGGCCACGATTTTCATAAGCTATGCCCATCGAGATAAGCGTCACCTCGAACGGCTACTGGTTCATCTAGAACCATTGAGTCGACGGGGTAATAAAATCGAGTCGTGGAGCGACAGGAAGATAGCGCCGGGCGGCACCTGGGAGCGTGAAATCGCCAGTGCCTTGTCCTCCACCAAGGTGGCGATACTTCTGATCAGCGCCGACTTCCTGGCTTCGGAGTTCATTGTCACGCGTGAGCTTCCTGAACTCCTGCGGCTAGCGCGCCGGTCGGTGATCACGGTACTTCCCGTGGTTCTCGGACACTGTAGCTTTCGGAATGACCGGGAACTCTCCAGCTTTCAAGCGGTGAACGACCCCGCGCGACCGGTGGATGCCTTGCCCATCGCGGAGCGTGAGAGAGTCTGGAATCGCGTGCTTGAAGCCGTGGAGGCGAGTCTCGCCGGGCGTCCACCGGACGACGGATGGGCGGTGGTGAATGAACGTATAGTGTTTGATGCTCTCACCGTGCTTTCGACGTGGCGATGGAGCGATGGATTCGTCATTTTTGAGGTCGGGGACTTCTACGTCCAACTGATAAGAGACGCAGACGCTCCAGCTTTCCATTGTGAGGCGGTGTCGAACGAGTACCTGGCCGCTGAGGCCCGCCTGAATCGCTCCAGCGCGGAAAAGCTTATGGCCATTGGCTTCACGCTACGACGCGGTGGCGGGGCGAACTTCGCTCAGACCTTTCGGCACGATAGAAAGCCGGCGAGGATTAGGGCAATTGCGAAGACAGTCGTTCGAATATTCTCGACGGTCTATCATTCGAGCAAGAACGAGAACATCGCTGTGTCGGGAGGGATCGTAAAGCGTCAAACCGTACCCTAAAGGCGCCTGCTCCCAGGCTGGGTCCGCGAGGCTCATGCGGCTACAAGTCAAAAACGATCGCCGACAAGGGCGCTGATGCGCGCCGGGTTCAGCGGCATGCGGTTCACGCGGACACCAAACGGGCGCAGCGCATCCTCCACGGCGCCCGCCACGGCCGCCGTCACCGGGATCGTGCCCGCCTCGCCCGCGCCCTTTACGCCGAGGGGGTTGATGGGGCTTGGGGTGGTCAGGTGGAACATCTCGATGCGCGGGAGCTCGCGGGCGGTGGGGATCGGGTAGTCGAGGAAGCTCTGGACCAGGCTCTGGCCCTCCTCGTCGTAGATCGCTTCTTCGTAGAGGGCGTTGCTGAGGCCGTGGGCGACGCCGCCGAGGATCTGGCCTTCGAGGATCAGCGGGTTGATCACGTTGCCGCAGTCGTGGCCGACGATGTAGCGGACGATCGCGACCTCGCCGGTGTCGGCGTCGACATCCAGTATGCAAACGTGGGCGCTCGCGGAGTACGTGGCCTGCGACGGCGTGAAGTACGACGACGCTTCGAGGCCGATCTGCAAGCCCGCGGGCATGGCCATGCCGAAGCCGACGCCGGCGTTGCCGAGCCGCGCGATCTCCGCGAGCGTCGCGCGCCGATCGGGGACGCCCCGGACGCGCGCGGCGCCGTCGACGATCTCGAGATCGGCCGGCGCCGCTTCGAGCAGGTGTGCGGCCAGCGCGAGGATCTTCTCGCGGAGCGCGCCGCCGGCCTGCAGGATCGCGGGGCCGGCGTTGGCGGTGACGCGGCTGGCGAAGCTGCCGATGCCGAACGGGATCGCGCCGGTGTCACCAGTGACCACGTCGACGTCCTCGTAGCGAACGCCGACGGCATCGGCGGCAATCTGGGCAAACGCGGTCTGATAGCCCTGGCCCTGCGGCGGCGCGCCGCTCGTCACCACCACGCGCCCGCGGTTGTCGAGTCTCAGGATCGCGCCCTCGAATGGTCCGAGGCCCACGCCTTCGACGCAGATGGCCACGCCTATTCCGCGATGTCGGCCTTGTACGGGGAGAGCGGTCCCCTCGCGACGTGCCGCCTGCGCGTGCAACTCCGCCTGTGCGCGTAACGCCGCCTGCTCGCGGCGCGCCGTCGGATAGTCCGCGAGCTCCAGAGCGCGGCGGAGCAGCTCGGGATAGTTGCCGCTGTCGTACGTCAGCGGCGCGCCGTCGCGGAATACCATGCCGACCGGGTAGGGGAACGCGTCGGCGGGAATGAGATTGCGCGCGCGCACCTCGGCGGGATCGAGCCCGAGCGTCTCGGCCATGCGGTCCATCATGCGTTCCATCACGAACACACCTTGCGGGCGGCCGGCGCCGCGGACGGCTCCGCTCGGCTGCAGGTTCGTGTAGACGGCGCGGACCTCGGAATGGATGTTCGGGATCCGATACGGGCCGGGCACCGTGCAGGCGGTGATGACCGGCGCGACCAGCGCGCCGTACATGCCGATGTCGTGGGTGAAGACGTTGCGCAGCCCCAGGAGCTTGCCCTCGCGGCTGAACGCGATCTCGATCTCGTGGACCTGCTCGCGTTCCTGGGCCGCGGAAATGAAGTGCTCGCGGCGATCTTCGATCCACTTCACCGGACGGCCCAGATGACGCGCCAGCCAGCAGACC
>DATHGT010000254.1:0-51205 GCA_035317605.1 Candidatus Acidiferrum sp.
GGAGCGCCTGTTAATCAGTAGGTCGCAGGTTCGAGTCCTGCCCGGGGAGCCAACCTTTTCGACGCTTCGATACCGTCTCGTTTCTGGGGTCCTGACTACGCTCCTTGACTTCGAGTCGTACACGGCGTACGCCGGCAACAACCGAGGGGAGGAGACCATGAATCGCCACGTCCTCGTCCGTGCAGCGCTGGCCGCTACCTGGTTCGTCGCCGCCGTGCCCGCCACGGCCCGCACGGATGGCATGGTGCCGCCACCGGATTCGGACGGTGCGCTCCGGCTCGAGATGCTGTCGGGCCCGGCGCAATACGTCAGCGGCGGAGCCGCACGGGTCCGGGTCGTCGTCCCCGCGTCAGTGCCGCTCGGCCAGGCCAGGGTCGAGCTGAACGGGGTGGACGTGACCTCCTCCTACGCCGCCGACGACCAGGCGCCGCATGCGCTCGAGGGCGTGCTGAGGGGACTGCCGCTCGGCCCGAGCACGGTCAAGGCAAGCGTGGCGAGCGCTGGCACCGCGCTGACGCTCGTGAACCATCCGATCACCGGCCCGATGTTCGCCGGGCCCAAGCAACCCGACTTCTTCTGCTCGACGCCGTCCCACCTCGCCGGGTTCGACCTCACGGGGCCGTTCCTCGACGCGGACTGCTCACTGCCGACGCGCGTCGACTACTACTATCGCGCCTCCAACGGAGGGTGGAAGCCGTACGACGCGGCAGCACCCCGTCCTTCCGACATGACCACGACGACGACGAGCACCGGCGACACGGTCGACTTCGTCATCCGCTGGGAGCGCGGCACGATCAACCGCTTCATCTACACGATCGCCGTTCTCGACCCGACGCGAACCGGGCCGTCGTCGCTGCCGTACTGGAACCGCAAGCTCATCTACTACTTCGGCGGCGGCGTCGCCATCGGCCACTACCAGGGCTCGAACACCCGGGACGAGTCGCGGCACCCGTACGGGCTCGGCCAGGGCTATGCGATCGCGTGGTCGACGGGCACGAAGACGGACACCCACTACAACCTGGTCCTCGGCGGCGAGACGGCGCTGATGGTGAAGTCCCGCTTCGTCACCGAGTACGCCGATCCGCAGTACACGGTCGGCCTCGGCGGGTCCGGCGGCGGGGTCCAGCAGTACATCTACGGCCAGAACCATTCCGGTCTGCTCGACGGTGCGATCCCGCAGTACTCCTTCCCGGACATGGTCTCGCAGATCATCCATGTCGGCGACTGCGAGCTGCTCGAGCGCTGGATGGATCTGAGGGTGCTCGCGGATTCGGGCTCGAAGTGGCGCGTCTGGACGAACCGGTCGTGGCTCGAGGGGCTCGCCTCCTCGAACACGGTCACGAACCAATACCGGCTGCTGACGCCGTGGCTCGCCGCGCCCGGCTCGACGGAGTGCGTCAACGGCTGGCGAGGCCTCTCCCCGCTGGGGCTCAACCCGCACTTCGGCACCGCGCCCGGGATCACGCCTCAGCAGCAGGCGCAGGTCGAGTGGACACACTGGAATGACGTCGTCAACGTCTACGGCCGCGACGCCAGCGGCTTCGCCCGCCGGACGCTGGACAACGTCGGCGTCCAGTACGGCCTGCAGGCGCTGGTCGACGGGCACATCTCTCCGGCCGAATTCCTCGATCTCAACGCCACGATCGGCAGCTGGAAGGCATCGAAGGACATGGCGCAGGAGGGGTGCCCATACATCACGAGCGCATGCCCCTTCGACATCGACGTCTGGAGCGCGCGGAACATGACTGGCCCCGTCCCCATCGCTCCCCGCGCGGAGGGCAGCCTCGAGGCGATGCGCGCGGCCTACCGATGGGGACTCGTCTTCGACGGCAAGATCGACATCCCGGTCATCGACTGGCGCCACTACCTCGACGGTGAGCTGGACATGCACAACGCGCGGCAGTCGTTCGCCGCTCGGTCGCGCATGCTCACGCGCGACGGCGACGCGTCGAACCAGGTGATCTGGTTCACCGACGCACGGCCCGCACGCGCGTTCGACCAGACACCGATGGCGCTCGGGGCGATGGATCAGTGGCTCGAGAACCTCCGGGCGAATCCGCAGCTCGGTGTCGCCGGCAACAAGCCCACCGAGGCGGTCGACAGCTGCTTCGCCACGAACGGGACACTCATCTACCGCGGAACGGACGCCTGGCGCGGCATCATCGACCCAGGCGCACCGGGCCCGTGCACCCAGCTCTTCGAGATCCACGGGACTTCGCGCACGGTCGCCGGCGCCCCGTTCGACGAGGCGCTCTTCAAGTGCCGGCGCCAATCCGTCGAGGCGGCGATCGCCCGCGGTCTCTACGGTTCGTGGCGGCCGGGCGTCCTGGAAGTCGCGCTGCTAAAGGAAGTCTTCCCGAGCGGTGTCTGCGACTACTCACAGGGTGACGCGGGGAGGCCCGATGGTCTCCCTCTGAGTCTCTCAGCCAGCGTCAACCAGCAGACGTTCACGGTCGGGCAATCGCTGAGTGCCGGCGGCGCCGTCAATGATCCGGGACTCCCCGCCGCCGCCGATTTCTACGTCGGCATCCTGAGGCCGGATGGCTCGA
Source organism: Candidatus Acidiferrum sp. (assembly GCA_035317605.1). Lineage (GTDB taxonomy): Bacteria > Methylomirabilota > Methylomirabilia > Rokubacteriales > CSP1-6 > DATHGT01. Next base: position 2,550 of record DATHGT010000254.1, read on the forward strand.
TTCAGTTCTTCACCAACGCGGGCATCGTGCTCGGCAACGTCGCCGACGCCACGTCGTTCCGTCCCCTCGCGGTCGCGGTGCCGCTGGGGACGCCCTTTTCGGTCAACGCGCCGAGCTTCTATACACACCAATGGTCGGCTGGCGACCTGCACGGCGGCTATGTCTTCTTCGTCGCCGCGGTGAAGACGGGCGCTCTGGCCGGCGGCACCGTCCCGAGCGACCAGATCCTCGGGCTCGCCACCGCCTCCTTCTCGTTCCAATGAGGGAAATGTAAGGCGACGGGCGGCGGACACGGCACTACCGCGGCGGGATGCTCATCTCGAACTTGAAAAAATCGTCCGGATCCCACTGTTGCTTCACCGGGACGAGGACCTGCGGCAGCTTGTTCTTGTAGTACTCCGCGAGCGGGATGTCACGATCGACGAAGTTGATGAACGCGCCGTCGGTATACGGCGCCATGGTCTTGCGGAAGCTCTCGATCCAGGCGATGCACCGCTTGTCGAGACGCGGGGCGTCCGGCCGCCACCACGCCTGGTACTGCAACAGCACGGCGCGATCGCGAAACGCGTAGGCGCTGGCCAGCGGCTCGTCGAAGGCGGCGCCACCGAGGCAGTGCAGGCTCACGTACTGGCGGGCGAGTTCGGGCGGCTCGGGCGCGGTTCTCCGGATCACATTGGTCAGCGCCGGAACGAGGTTCGGGTTCACCTGCCGGCGAACGAAGCCCGAGGAGATCTTGTGCCGAAGTGAAACCCCCGCACAGGTGCTGGTCAGATCCGGCGAAGCGCCGGCCGCGGCGCCGGAGAGCGTCGGACCCGGTTGGTATCCGGGGTGCGTCCCCAGGTGTTCGCGCAACCGCTCCCGCTCGCGTCGGTCGAGCCGCAGGGCGCCTTTCCCCTTGCGTGGCCGAAAAGGACTCAGTGTGTACTTGATCTCGCGCGGCACCGCTTGTCCCTTCAGGAGCCTGTCCAGCGTGCGCTGCGCGTTGGGAATGCTGCCGAGATATCGTCCGCTGAGGAGCAGGCGATCGTTGGTGCCGGACGGCGCCACGAGCAGACGCATGAAGGTGGTCAGATCGTGGTCCTCGTCGCGCGGGAACACGCTCATCCAGCGCTTCAGGAGCTGATCGAGGCTGTCCCCGGGGAGCTGGGCATCGCCCCACGTGACGGACACGTCGACGTACCCGTACGTCATCGGATGGAGCCGGAAGCAGAATCGCGTGATCACGCCGAAGTTGCCGCCGCCGCCGCCGCGCAGCGCTTCGAGCAGGCGCTGGTCCTCGGGGTGTCCCGGCCTGGGGATCTCGTGAATCTCGCCGGCCGCGGTGACGATCTCGACGCCGATGAGGCTGTCGCAGGTCAGACCGAACTGGCGCAATCCGAAGCCCCAGCCGCCCCCCTGGGTCAGCCCGCCGACGTGCACGTCGCCGCACGCGCCCCCCGGAAAGTAGTAGCCGCGCCGCCACAGCTCGACGTATACGTCCGCCAGCGCCGCCCCGGCACCGATCCAGACGCGCCCCGGCCTCCCTTCCTCGAATTGAAACGAGTTGATGGAGGAGACGTCGATGAGGAGCACGCCGTTGGCGCTGCACATGCCCTCGTGCTGATGGCCGCCGGATCGAATCCGAACGCCGCTGGCGCCCGCAGCGGCGATCGCCTTCTTGACGTCCGCGGCGTTGGCGCAGTAGTAGATCGCCGACGGGCGGTAGTCGAAGCGCGCGTTGGAGATGACGCGGTCCTTGTTGTAGCCGGGATCGCCGGGACGAACGATTCTCATGGTTCCTCTCCGCGTTCCGTGACGCCTACTTGCCCTTGAGCCGCACGTCCTCGTAGGGGGCGGAGAACGAGTAGCCGGTGATCAGCCCGAGACCCGACTCCTGCACTCTCGGCCCGTAGCCGCTCATCAAGCCGACCTGGACGACGGGCGCGACCATCGCCTTGTCGTGGATCAGCTGCTGGATGCGGTGTACCACAGTCTCGCGCCGCTTCCGGTCGAGCTCGGTGCCCTGCTCGCGGAAGAGCCCGTCGATGTCCGGGTAGCTGCCGTACACGTACGCGCCTCCTCCCGCGATGAAGGCTTCGATCCGCGTCGCGGCGTTGCCGAAGGCGGCGCTTCCCGTGACCACGAGGTTCTTGTACTTCTTGTCGCTATAGCCCTTCTGGAACGCGGCGCGCTCGAGCGGCCGCAGCTTCGCGCGAATGCCGACAGCGTGGAGCGAGTTGACGACGGACTCGCCGAAGCCGACGACCCCCGCGTCGACGGTGCAGTCACCCGCGTCGACCCCGTTCGGATATCCGGCCTCGGTCAGGAGCTGCTTCGCCCGCGCGGGATCGTATTGCGGGGGAGGCGGCGCCCAGAACAAGTCGAAGGTGTTCGGAATGATCGAGTTCGTGAGCAGCGAGTGCCCGAGCGTCTCGGCCTGGTTGATCGTGGGCCGATCGATCGCGAGGTTGGCGGCGAGGCGCACGCGCCGGTCGTGCCATGGAGATTTTGGATCCCACTGGTCGAGGAGCGCGACCCAGAGCATCACGCTGGACACCACGGGCCGCAGCGTGAGTCCACGCGTCCGGCGAAGGTCCTCGGCGAGCGACGCCGTCATCCAGTACGTGACGTCGATCTCACCGCTCTTGAGGGCGGCGTATCGCGTGGCCGGATCCGGGATCACGCGCAGGACCAGGCGCTTCACGCTCGGCGTCTTTCGCCAGTACCCCTCGACCGCCTCCATGACGAGCTCGACGCCCGGCGTGAACGAGACGAACCGGTAGGGGCCGGCCCCGATGGGCGCCTTCTTGAATCCTTCGTCGCCGACCTTCTCCACGTACTTCTTCGGCACGACCCAGCCGGCGCCGGTCGCCGTCGAGTAGAACATGAGGAAGTCGGGCCACGGCTGCCTCAGGCGGAAACGGACGCGGCCCGGATCCGGAGTCTCGACCGCGGCCACCCGGTCCTTGAGGGTCTTGTTGGCGGAGCCGCGATAGCGCTCGAACGAGAACTTGACGTCCTCGGCGGTGACCGGCTCGCCGTTGTGAAACTTCACGCCGCGGCGTAGCACAAACTCGTACGTGAGCCCATCAGGGGAGACGGTCCACGACTCGGCGAGCGCCGGCGCCAGCGGGTTGCCGGGCAGCGCCTTCAGCATCGCGTCGTGGAGTCCGTACAGCACCATGAACGGCGTCACGATGCCAGGGGTCTCGGCGGGATCGAACCACGTCGGGGCAAGCGAGATGTGGACGCCCCAGGTCATCTGGCCCTCGGGCGCGGCGCCAGCGGGTAGGGCAGCGACCGCGGAGATCAGCAGTACGAGGACGGCGACTGAGAGGAGGGATCTCATCATGAGCCTCCAGCGGGGTGGATCGATGGGCCACCGTACCATGAGCGCTAGTTTCTGTCCTGAAGCGTGCCCGAAGGAATCTTCAAGTGGTAATGTTGGCTCGCCGTGAAGGAGAGGACATGCTGATCGTCGACGCGCAGATCCACCTCTGGAATGCCGGGAACCCCACCAGCCCCTGGCACCGGCAGGTACCCGCCTACCTGAAGGACGACGCGCTCGCGGAAATGGATGCCGGCGGGATCGATGCCTCCCTGCTCACCCCGCACACGCCGTGGGACCCGAACGCGAACGAGCTGTGCATCGAGGCCGTGCGCCAGCACCCCGATCGGTTCGCGATCCTCGGCAACTTCCCGCTCGACCAGCCCGAGAGTCGCACCCTAGTCGACACGTGGAAGCAACGCCCGGGGATGCTCGGCTGCCGCTTCACGTTCCCGCCCCCACACCAGAGTCAGTGGCCGACGGACGGGACCATCGACTGGCTGTGGCCGGCGGCGGAGCGCGCCGGCCTGCCCATCGCGCTGATGGCGGCCAACTTTCTTCCGAAGGTCGGCGAGGTTGCGCAGCGGCATCCGAACCTCAAGCTGATCCTCGATCACCTCGGCCGACCCTCCGGCGTGACGAGCCCGAACGAACGCTGGGCAAATCTCCAGGAAGTGCTGGCCCTCGCGAAGTACCCCAACGTCGCGATGAAGGCCACGGGCGCGCCGAGCTACTCCGACCAGCCGTACCCGTACCGCGACATCCACGACAAGCTGCGCCAGCTCTATGACGCCTTTGGCCCCGCGCGCTGGTTCTGGGGCACCGACATCACGCGCATGCCCTGCCCGTGGCGCCAGTGCGTGACGCTGTTCACCGAAGAGCTGCCGTGGCTCCGCGGGCGTGATCTCGAGCTCGTCATGGGCCGCGCCGTGTGCGACTGGCTCGGCTGGAAACGGTGAAGACCTAGCGTCCGCGGAGCTTCTCCATCGTCCGGGTCAGCTCCGCCACGCCGCGGCGAATCTCGGATTCACGGATGGCGGCGAATCCAAGCAGCTGCTCGCCCGGGTGGACGTCGAGGCCCAGCTCGCCGACCCGCACGGGCACGATCCTGGCGCCCACCGATTCAAACGCGGCTGTGGCTCCCGGATAGCCGGGGTCTTCCATCCAGACCGCATCGCCGCGCTTCAGGGCGAGCCGGGTCACCAGGTCGAGCGCCTGCTGGACACCGGAGACGACGATCACTTGATCGGCCGTGCATCGCACGCCCCGCGACAATCCCAGGTATGCCGCGATGGCCTCCCGCAGCGGCGCGTCCATATCTCGGTTTAAGCTGAGTCCCGTGGCAACCACCTAGATGACTCAGCCAGCGGGGAGGTCACACATGTCTGCCATGCCACGGATCCGCCCGGTCGACGCCGACACCGCGGAAGGGGCCTTGAAGGAAATCGTCGACGGAAATCGAAGCCGATGGGGCAAGCCGCTCCTGCCCTACCTCTTGTACGCGCGCAGCCCGGCGATCTTCAAGGGCACGATGGCGATGTGGGACGCCGTGCGCAGCTTCGAGAAGATCGACGCGCAGCTCAAGAGCCTGGTCAACCGCCGCGTCGCGTGGTGGAACGGGTGCCCGTTCTGACAGGACGCCAACGCTGCCGTCGGCAGCCAGCTCGGAATCTCGACGGAGAAGTTGAACGCGCTGCACGACTACGCGAAGAGCCCGCTCTTCAACGCGGCCGAGCGCGTGGCCCTCGCGTACGCCGACGCGATGACGGACACCGCGCGCGACGTCGACGATGCGCTGTTCGCGCGGGTGCGCGAGCACTACGACGAGGAGCAGATCGCGGAGCTCACGATGCTGATCGCGTGGGAGAACGCGAGCTCGCGCTTCAACCGGGCGCTCCGCGTCCCCTCCGCGGAGCTCTGGAAGCCGACCTCACGCGAGAGCCCAGGCACCGCTTGAAAGCCCCGAGCGCGGTGATGACCGGGTCGCGGGTGTTCGAGGGCGGTGCGCGAAACTGTCCCCCCTTGTGCTCGATGACCCGCGCGGCTAAGCTCACGCCCAAAGGAAGGGGTCTGCCGGCAAACAAAGAATGACCAAGCGCGTCCTCCTCACCAGCGCGGGCACGTCAGCAGCTGAGAATCTGACACGAAGTTTGAGAGCTGGTGATGCCGGCATGACGATCGTCGGATGCCATCACGACCGGTTCATCCTCAGAAAGTCCTCCTGTAATCGGCGACATCTCGTCCCTCGTCCCGGCGATGCTCGCTTCCCCGATGCCCTGTGCCGCCTGGTCGACCAGGAGCAGATCGATCTGGTCATTCCCACGAGCGACAGCGATGTCGAAGCCGTTTCGGCTCGCCGGAACGATCTTCTCGGCCGGACGTTCCTTCCCAACCACAGAGTGATTCAGCTCTGCCAGGACAAGCACGATCTCACCGCGCTCTTGCGGGCGAAGGGACTGCCCGCGCCCGAGACGTATGCCGTGCCCGATCTCGACGCCCTGGCGGGCCTGTTCGAGCGCTTCGGGCCACGCCGGCCCCTCTGGTGCCGGCCCCGGACCGGCACCTGCGCACGCGGCGCCGCCGCCGTGAAGACCCCCGAGCAGGCCCGATGCTGGATCTCCATCTGGGAGGACATGCGGGGAGTGCCGGTGAGCTCGTTCACGCTCTCGGAGTACCTGCCCGGGAGGGATTACCTCTGTCAGAGCCTCTGGAAGAACGGAACGCTCGTGCTGATCAACACCTTCGAGCGTCTGTCCTACTTCGGAGCCGACAACATCCCGAGCGGCATCACGTCGTTGTCGTCGCTGGCCAAGACCGTCGTGGACCACCGCCTGATGGCCACGTGCCGGGATGCAGTTCGCGCCGTCGACGCCACGGCCACCGGCGCCTTCAGCGTCGATCTCAAGGAAGACGGTCGCGGCGTGCCCCACGTCACCGAGATCAACGCGGGGCGCCTCCTGATGGCCATGACCGCCTTCGACCAGGTGAGCAAGCACAGCATGTCTCTGACCTACGCGCGCCTGGGTTTGGGTGAGCCGGTGGACCTGCGTGACGAGTACGATGCGGCCGAAGGCTATTACATGGTGCGCGACCTGGACACGCCTCCGGACATCTTCCACGAGGACGAGTTGTTCGAGGGAATCGGCGTCAAGTGATTCGAGATCGTGGCCTCGCGCGGCGCCTCCGGTTCACGTTGGCCGTGGCCACCGCGCTGATGGTCGTGGGGTGCGCGCCAACCGGCGCGCCAACCGGCAAGCCCGCGACCAAGGCCCCGATAGAGGTCACCTGTACCGTGACGGACGAGTTCCCGCTTCCCGCGAGCCCGGACGTCATTCCCGTCATGGTGACCTACATGAAGAACGCGCGAGGAACGGGCGACCACAGCGACGTCGAACGCGAACTGCCCAAGAATCGACTGAGGGAAGGCCTGGCGCGGGATGGAGAGTTCAACAGCATCTGGGGTGGGAAGGGCCGCGACATCACGCTGGCCCTGGTGGGGTTTCGACGCTGCTCGTACACGCTGGTGAAGCCGATGGACGTTCCGAATCCCGATGGCAAGAGCGGGATGGAGGTCTTTCGGGAGGTCGTCCGTCACAACACCCGGACGGTCAAGCACGGCTCTCGGACGGTAGACTTCCGGGGTCTCGACCTCTATCTCTGGCGGGACATTCAGGAGCATCCGGGCTACGCGGTACGCCCAAGCTATCCCGGCGAAGACCCGCAGCGCGCGGGGGCGGTCTGGATGAGCAGAGAATGCGCGGGCAGTCGGCCCGACAGCTGCGCCGGCGTCCTCGCCCACGAGGTCGGCCACTTCCTTGGGCTGTGCCACTGCTGTCGCGACGCGCTCAAGGCCGGAACCCCCTGCACCAACGGACTGAGACCGAGCGCGGCGTCTTGTCCTGATCTGGTGGGCCTGGGCGAGACGCCACCCGATTGCACCGCTGACGACGGCATGTACAAGCGCCTGATGCGCGCGACGAATCCCCACTCCGATCCCGCGCGGCGCGACCTGGATCAGTGCGAGGTCGAGACCGCCCGAGAGGGGGCTCGGAACGTGCTGAAGTTTGGAGCCAACGGCGAGAACGGCCGAACCGAAACGCCGAACACACAAAGGAGGTAGGGCTGGTCATGGGGGCATTTGGAGCGCTGCCGGAAAACAAGAAGTACGTGCTGACGATCGAGATACCTGGCCCCAAGACTGCGGACGAGGGCGAGAAGGTCGGCTACCTCGTCGCCGATCTCAAGCGGAAGTTTGGGGCCTCGGTGAACGTCAAAAGAACGGGCAAAAGCACGCCCAAGCGCAAATCCGCGAGCGCGCCCAAGGGCAAGTCAAAGAGATAGTGACCGATACGGGACGAAACGTAAAAAGGAAGCGCGGCCGCGAATCGGCTGAGGGCGAGGAGGAATCCGACGGCGGCCAGACCGAATTGACGCTGACCGGCGACCGGCGGGAGGTCGAAGCCATGGCTCTGGAGCTGCGTCGGCTGGCAAAGGAGCACGGCCTGGAGTTCCGGAACATGCGCATCCAGCCCGCCGACGAGAAGCCATGAATTGTCCCCGTTGTGGGACCGCCAACAGCGCCGGCCGCCGGTTCTGTGCCGAGTGCGGTTCCTCCTTGGCCTTCACCTGTCCCACCTGCGGCTTCTCGAACGAGCCGGGGGCAAAGTTCTGTGGGGGGTGCGGTGCCGCGGTGGGCGCTTCCCCGGCGACGGTGGGGACGAGATTCGCGTCTCCCGAGACGTACACCCCCAAGCACCTCGCCGAGAAGATCCTGACCTCGAAGTCCGCGCTCGAGGGTGAACGCAAGCAGATCACCGTGCTCTTCGCCGACCTGAAAGGCTCCACGGAGCTGCTCGCCGACCTCGATCCGGAGGACGCGCGAACGCTCATCGATCCCGTGCTCGAGCGCATGATGGAAGCCGTCCATCGTTTCGAGGGCACGGTGAATCAGGTGATGGGCGACGGGATCATGGCGCTGTTCGGCGCGCCGCTCGCTCACGAGGACCACGCCGTGCGAGCCTGCTACGCGGCGCTTCGGATGCAGGAGTCCGTGAAGCAATATTCGGAGGAGGTCCGGCGAGCGGCGGGGACCCCGATCTCGATCCGCGTGGGCCTGAATTCCGGTGAGGTCGTCGTGCGGTCCATCGGCAGCGATCTCCACATGGACTACACGGCGGTTGGACAAACCACCCACGTCGCGGCGCGCCTGGAGCAGGCGGCGCTGCCGGGGTCCATCCTGATGGCGGCGGACACGCTGCGGCTGGTGGAAGGGCATGTCACCGTCAAGCCGCTCGGCCCGATCCAGCTGAAGGGGTTGGCACGCCCGCTCGAGGTGTACGAAGCGGTGGCCGCGATCGCGCGCACGCGCTTTCAGGCCACGATGTCGCGCGGACTCAGCCGCTTCGTCGGTCGAGATGCGGTATTGGAGCAACTCCGCCAGTCGCTGCAGCATGCCGCTGAGGGACGGGGACAGATGGTGGCGGTCGTTGGTGAGCCCGGAGTGGGGAAGTCTCGGCTCTACTGGGAGTTCACCCAACCCATTCGGAATGACGGCTGGTCGATTCTGGAGAGCGGTGCCGCCTCGTATGGCAAAGCCGCCCCTTACCTGCCAGTCGTCGACCTGCTGAAGGGATATTTCGGTATCAGCGACGCTGATGATCGCCACGCGATCCGCGAGAAGGTGACCCGGAAGCTCCTGGCCCTCGACCGGGCCCTGGAGCCGGAGCTTCCCGCGTTCTTGGCGCTCCTTGACGTTTTCGTCGAGGATGCGCAGTGGCAGGCGCTGGAACCCGGTCTGCGGCGCCAGCGGACCCTGGACGCCGTGCGGCGCCTGCTGCTCCGCGAGAGTCAGGTCAAACCGCTGCTGGTGATTCTCCACGACCTGCAATGGATCGACTCCGAGAGCCAAGACGTGCTCCACACCCTCATCGAAAGCCTCCCGACGGCGCGGCTCCTCCTCTTGGTGAACTACCGGCCGGAGTATCAACACGGTTGGGCGAGCAAGAGCTACTACACGCAACTCCGGCTCGATGCGCTCCGGCCGGAGAACGCGGTCGAGCTCCTCCAGGGTCTCCTGGGGGCTGACGCGTCGCTCGAGGCGCTCAAGGCGTTACTGATCGCCCGCACTGGAGGCAATCCGTTCTTCCTGGAGGAGAGTGTGCGGACGCTCTCAGAGACCGGAGCGATTGCCGGCGACCGCGGGGCCTACCATCTCGACCAGACGATCCACCCCATTCGGATACCGGCCAGCGTGCAGGCCGTCCTGGCCGCTCGCATCGATCGGCTGCCTCCCGAGGAAAAACAGCTGCTCCAGGCGGCTGCCGTTATCGGCAAGGACGTTCCGGCTGCATTGCTTCAGGCCATTGCCGAATTGGGTGACGAAGACGTCCGGCGCGCCATCACTCACCTCCAGGCCGCCGAGTTCTTGCACGAGACGACGCTCTTTCCCGAACTCGAGCTGACCTTCAAGCACGCGCTGACTCACGATGTCGCGTATGCGAGCTTGCTCCAAGAGCGGCGGCGTGTCCTCCACGCTCGCCTCGTCGAGGTGATGGAGACCCTCTACGCCAACCGCCTGGTCGACCACATCGACCGCCTCGCCGACCACGCGTTACGCGGCCATGTCTGGGGCAAGGCGCTCACCTACCTCAGACGGGCGGGCCACCGGGCTCTCGAGCGCTCGGCCAACCGCGAGGCGGCGACGTTCTTCGAACACGCGATCGAGGCGCTCCGGCATCTGCCGGAAACCCCGCCGAACCAGGAACAGGCGATCGACGTCCGCATCGATCTGCGCAATGCCCTGACGCTGTTGGGCGACCCGCACCGCATGCTTCAGCACCTGCGCGAGGCGGCGGTGATCGCAGAACGGGTGGACGACCAGCGCCGCCTCGGGCGCGTGCTGTCCTTCGAGGCGAACTGCCTGATCCTGCTCGGGGAGCACGAGCAGGCCGTCGTCTCGGGCCTGCGCGCCCTCGCCATCGCCGAGGCCCTCGACGATTTCTCGTTGAAGACGACGAGCCAGCAGTACGTCGCCCGGGCTCACGAATCGCTGGGCGACTATCGGCGAGCCATCGAGATCTTCACCAGGATTGTCGATTCGCTCACCGGTGAGCTGCTGCACGAGCACCTCGGCCTGCCCGTCCTCCCCGCCGTCTTCTCTCGCAGCCATCTCGCCGCCTGCCTGGCCGAAGTGGGAGAGTTCGGCGATGCGACGCGCCACGCCGAGGACGCCGCCCGGCTCGCCGAATCGACGGACCACGGCGACACCCTGTTCAACGCGTACCGCGGGGCCGGGCAGGTGCATCTCGAGAGCGGGGATGGGGTGCAGGCCACGGTCGCGCTCGAGCGCGCGCTGTCGCTCTGCCACACGCGAGACATGCCGACGTACGTCGACCGGGTGAGCGCGGAGCTCGGACTCGCTTACGCGATGTGCGGACGGACGGCCGAGGCGCGGCCCCTGGTCGAGCAGGTGCTCGAGAACGCCCTCGCGGCAAAGCCGAGCGGTCATCTACCGGGCATCGTGCTGCGGTCGGGTCAGGTCCACCTGCTGGCCGGCCGTCTGCGCGAAGCAGGGGAGGCCGCAGCACGGGCGCTCGATCTCTTCCGCACGCAACGCGAGCGGGGAAACGAGGGCCACGCGCTCGCCTTGTTCGCTGACGTCGCATGGCGCCGCGCTTCCGGCGACTTTGGCGATGCGGAGCGGGCGTACGAGCAGGCCGTGGCGCTGGCCGAGGAGCTCGGCATGCGCCCCCTCGCGGCGCGCTGCCGCCTCGGCCTCGGCGAGCTCCATCGGCGGGCGGGCAGCCGGCAGCAAGCTCAGGAACACCTCACAGCGGCAGCGACCATGTTCCGCGAGATGGACATGCGGGTCTGGCTGGAGAACGCCGAGGCGGAGTTGAAGGAACTGGGGTGACACGGAGGGCCAGGGAGGAACGCATGACTCCAGTCATCCGAATCGCTCGTCGGTCTTGTCGCGCTCGTCCTCGCGTGGGCCGGACAGCGTGCCTCGCGGAATCCTGGAGTACCTCGCCGGATGGGCTTACGTCCGGCTCAAGGGAAAGTGAGCCGCGACCATGAGGACGAGGGGTTAGCGGCTGCTGCGCCGCTAACCCCTTTGCATTCTCAGGAATCCGCGGCGACTACTTGCAGGGCTTCTCCTGTTTGCACGCCTTGATGAGCCAGGTGTGGCCGACGTCGCCGCCGTCCCAGCCGGGGAAGGGCCAGTCCGCGACGATCTTGGGGTCCACGATGACCTCGATGAACGTGTCGAACAGGGGGATGGTCTCGAAGTTCTCGAACTTGTAGTTGCCGATCTTGCGCAGCTGGGCGTCTCGGGCCTTGCCGTCGGTGATCTGCAGGAGGTCTTCCCACATCTTGTAGATCTCATCGGTCTGGAAGATGTGTCCGATGCCCTTGCCGACGTTGAAGACGGCGAGCTGCGGCTCGACCGCCTTCTTCGACGGGGGGATGGCCCAGAGAAAGCCGTTGGCCTCGCGCTTCTGCAGCTTCGGGCGCACGGCGGCCACCCAGTCGGCCTCGACCAGCTCGATCTCGACGCCCACCTCGCGCAGCTGCAGGGCCACACCTTCCATCACCGCGACCATTTCAGGAGCGCCGGCGAAGGGATACAGCCAGGCCTTGGCCTTGAAGCCGTTGGGGTACCCCGCCTCGGCCAGGAGTTTCTTCGCCGCCGCCCGGTCGAAGCCGTACATCGCGGGGAACCGCTTCTCCCAGGTGGGGTCCCAGCCTTCGAGGTCCGGATAGTAGCCGTGCACGTACATGGATCTGGCCCGACCCTTGTACAGCGCCTTGAGCAGCTCCTTCCGGTCGACCGCCTTGTTCATGGCCTGCCGCACCTTGACGTTCGTCCAGGGAACCTTCGGGTCGAACTTGCCCGTGGTGCCTCCGTACTCCGTGTAGCGCCCCGTGGCCTTGTCCTCGGTGCCGTAGTAGAGCCCGCCGAAATTGATCTGCATCTGCTGCGCGGTCCCTTTGCTGCGGATGAGCTTGTAGCCCTTCGACACCAGCTCGTCGGTGAGGTCCTTGTTGACCTCGGTGAGGTGGGTTTCCCCCGCGAGCAGCTGCGCGAAGCGCGTGGGCTCTTCGAGGGTCCACGTCATCTTGATCTCTTTCCAGTCCACCACGCCCTGCTTCCAGTGCGGAGTGGGCGCCCGCTCGTAGAGCACGTACCGGCTCAGCTGCCGCTCCTTGAAGATGTACGGCCCCGTCCCCGCCGGCTTGCGGTCGTACCCCATCTCGCCTTCGGCGTCCCACTGCTTCTTGCTGAAGATCATGACGTTCGAAGCGCTCGAGTAGTAGAACGGCATGTCCAGACACACGACCTTGCAGTGCATGGTGATCTCGTGGGGATTGACCACCTCGATCTTCTGGATCTGACAGATGCCGGCCTTATAGCCGGCGATCGGCGGGTCTTTCCGGCCGGGGTAGTTCGGGTCACACCAGAGGGCGTGGGTGTGGACGACGTCCTGGGCCGTGAACTCGCCGTACCCGTGATGGAACTGCACGCCCTTGTGCAGCTTCACCCGCCAGGACCGCCCGTTGGGGCCCAGCGTCCAGCTATCCGCCAGCCAGGGCTTGTACGCGCCGGTCTCCGCGTCGACCTCGATCAGCCACTCGAGCATGGGATCGTGCTGAATGTTGTGATCGGCCGTCCCGTTGATCCAGGGACGCACGTAATCCAGGTACGGCGTGATGAGCCCCATCACCAGCCGGTCGACCTTGGCCTTCCCCGGCGTGCGCGGTTGCGCCCCGGCGGAGGCGGCGACCAGGAGCAGAATTGGGAGCAGCAGGACGTAGCGGAGCGCGGAAACTCGTCTAGAACGCTGTCGATCCATAGCGTGACCCCCCGTTTTCCGAGCGTAGGCGACACAAGGGCCATCCCCGGAGGCGGCCCCTCACAGGGAATGGGCCAGTGCGCCGCATGGTGCGTCGCGCGGGGCGCGTCGTCAAGGTCCGTGCGCGGAAGGCCACGCGCTCGCCGGCTGAGTCAGGGCGACGGGCGCTGGCTGACCTGGACGGAGGAAGGATCTGACGGGTTCGGCTCGACGAGCAGGATGCTTTCGTCGGGGGCCGGTCGCGAGCCCGTCGCGTGACTGACCCGGAAGCGGATCTGGGGCAAGCGCGCGACGGCGTGGCGGAGCGCCTGTTGCCAGCGGACGCCGATCTTCACGAGGTCGGAGTCCGTCGCCGCGAAGCGGCGTTGCCGCGTGATCTCCAGCTCGTCGACACCATAGGCGAGCAGGTCGATGGGCGGTCCGACGGTGGCGTTCGACCGCATCGTCGAGTCCAGCGAGAGCAGCGCGTATTTCGCCGCCTCTTCGAGCGTCGTCTCCTCGAACCGGATGCCGCGGTCCAGGATCGGGCGGCCGTACTTGGTCTCGCCGATCTGTAAATACGGCGACTCCTCGCTGGCCTGGAGCGGATTGCCCTGCGGATAGACGATGAAGAGCCCCGGCGGCTCGCCGCGCACCTGGCCGCCGAGGATGAAATTGACGTTGAACTTGAACTCGTCGCGCTCCAGCGCCGCGCGGTCCATGTCCGACACGCGCCGCACGTCCTCGCCGATGACACGCGCGGCATCGTAGAGCGACGCCGCCTGGGCCAGCCCCTTGCCGTCGTCGAAATCCCGTCGCAGCAGCGTGATGATGGACTGCGTGCACGAGAGGCTGCCGCTGCTGAGCAGAATGAAGACACGTTCGCCCGGCTGGACGAACACGTGCATCTTGCGCGCGAGGTTGACTTGATCGTGGCCCGCGTTGGTGCGTGAGTCCGAGGCCATCACGAGACCTTGGCGGGTCCAGATGCCGACGCAATACGTCACCCGGCCATGGTAGCAGAGGGCGGCGCGGACGCCGCAGAGGGTGGCGCGGACGCCGCCGAGAGCGGCGCGGACGCCGCGGGGGGCGGCGCGGACGCCGCCGAGGCCGCGAGACGGCCGTGGTACCGTGAAATCATGCGGATCCGGATCGGCTACGATCTCGTCTACGAAGTGCTCCGGCCCACCGCGATGCAGCTCATGCTCTACGTGCATCCCGACCAGGCCGGCGCCCTGCGGAGTCCCGAGACGATCGTCGTGGAGCCCGCAATCCCCGTGGAGGACTTCATCGACGGGTTCGGCAACCGGGTCGCACGCATCCTGGCGCCGGCGGGATCGGTCCGCATCCGGTACGATAACGTGATCGACGACCCGGGCCGCCCGGACGTGCCGTTCACGGGCTTGCGACTGACGCCCGTGCACGAGATGCCGCCGGAGTGCTGGCGTTTCCTCCTCGCGAGCCGGTATTGCGAGGTGGACCGGCTGAGCCAGATCGCGTGGGATCTCTTCGGGAGCACGCCGGAGTCGTCGGAGCGGGTGCAGGCAGTGGTGGAATGGGTGCACGCGAACGTCACCTTCGGCTACGAGTTCGCGAGCCCGACCAAGTCAGCACACGACGTCTACCTCGAGCGTCAGGGCGTGTGCCGCGACTTCCAGCATCTCGCCATCACGTTCCTGCGAGCGCTCAACATCCCCGCGCGCTACACGGCCGGCTTTCTCGGGGACATCGGCGTGCCGGTCACGGGTCCGATGGACTTTTCGGCTTGGGCCGAGGCCTACCTGGACGGCGCGTGGTATACGATCGACGCCCGGCACAATCGGGCGCGCATCGGCCGCGTGGTGATGGCGCGCGGCCGCGACGCGGTCGATGTCGCGCTGACGACGTCGTTCGGCGCGGCCACGCTCACGCAGTTCACCGTGTGGGCCGACGAGGTCGCTGCCGCCGCCGCGTGAGCTACTGCGTGAAGTGCCGCTCCACGTCCGTGAGCAGGACCCGGAGCTCTGGAGGAAGGTGTCGCTGGCCAGGGTTGCACTTCCGGATCCATGATTGCCGTATTCCTGTGGGTGAGTGCTCCCTGCCGTCCTTCGTGAACTTGATGGGGAAGTCCCCTTCCTGGCTCTCCACGAAGGGGCCGATCTCGGCCGAAAACGTGGTCCCAACTTGCCGACGAGCCCACTCCAATTTCATGCGAGCCTTCTGCTTGGTCATGGGCGCCATCTAGGTCAGCCGGCTTGCCCGCGAAACGCGTTCGCGGGCAGTAGGCTTCGCGGGTTCTCGATGCTCGACCTCCACGCGGAGCGCGCGGGCGGTCGAGTCGGCAGGGAACAGAAAGTCGGGCGCGCAGAAGAGGTAGCCCGCGGCGGGGTCGACGCGCCCGCGGTCAGCAGACACCACGCGCCAGGTGACCCCGACCCCATGGGTGCGCAAGGTCAACCGGCCATCACGATCGAGATGCTTGACGTTGGACGATGGTCTCGTGAGCATGTGCTCACTGTACACGGGGCCGGCGGGACCGGGTATTGGACGTTGGTCCATGAGATTGCTCAGCCGCAGGGAACATCGTCCGGTAGTGGCGATACCACTCGCTCTGGAAGCGCTCCTCCGGATCCCAGCGCCGCTTCAGGCGCAGGAACTCGGCGAATTGCGGATAGGCGGCCTCGACCTGGGCCCGGGTGGCGTGGCGGTGATACGTGAGGTAGTAGCTGCCGCCGTGCGCGAGTGACATGTCGATCAGACGCCGGAAGTGGTCGGCGGTGCGGGCCAGAGCGTCCGGCGCGTGCGCGGTGTGGAGGTTGAAGATCACGCAGGCGTAGCGGTCGCGCCCCCACGGCAGGAACGTCTCGCTGTCGCGCTCGATCAGCCGCACCGTGCCGTAGATCACGTTCACGTCGTGGGTCCGGAAATCGCGCCGGACCGCGTCGAGGAAGCGGGGCAGGTCGGCGCGGCGCGCGTAGACCTCGGTGATCACCTCGCTGGCGGGGCCGCCGCCGAGCTGGCGATCGAGCGTGGCGTGATATCCGTCGATGTAGACGCTGAGCTGGTGGGTGTCCGACCAGTAGCGCTGGCCCTTGGTGGAAAGGTAGTACCGCGAGTAGAAATCGAAAGCCCGGCTCTTGTCCGCGTGGGAGAGATAGAGCAGGCGGTTCCAGTCGTCGACGGCCAGCTCCTTCTGGACCTCGGGCATCGCGGCCGCGTCGTCGAGCGGGCGGTAGCACGAGAAGACGCCGCGGCGCAGGAAGTCTTCCGACGCGGGATCGGTGGCGTACTGGCAATCGCCGAACAGAAAGCCCTCGGCGATGCGCTGCTCGAACCGCTCCGGCAGCGTCTGCATGTCGATGACCTCGACGACGCGCTCGAGCTTGCGTCGCGGGGTCAGCCGGACGGTGACCGTCGCCACGACGCCGAAGAGACCGTAGCCGCCCACGACCAGCCGGAAGAGCTCGGCGTTTTCCGTCCGGCTGCACCGCCGGAGCTCGCCCCTTCCATCTACCAGCGTGAGCGCCTCCACGTCGCCGACGAACGGGGCGAGCCGCAGCCCGCGGCCGTGGATGTTCGCGGCGACGGCGCCGCCGATCGACAGGCGATCGGCCCCGGTCTGCTTCTGCACGATGCCCCACGCGCGCGGCTGTCCCGACTGGGTTTGAAGAAGATGGTCGATGAGCGCCGGCCACTGGATTCCCGCCTCCACCGTCACGAGGCCGCGGTCTCGGTCGAAGGCGAGCACGCGGTTCATCGCCGTCGTGTCGATGGTGACGGTGCCCGCGCCGAATTGCTGACCGCCCATGGCGTGCCGGCCCCCCATCACGCTGAGGCCCACGCCCTCCTGCCGGGCCTGGCGTACGAGAGCCGCGAGATCCTCGGCGCGCGCGGGCTGGACGACCTTGGCGACACTCGTCGCGTTCAGGCCGGAATGCAGGTCGTTGAGCACGACGCCGGCGTCCAACCGCGGCGCTGTCGCGCACCCACCCGCAACCGCCAGCGCCCCGGTGGCCTTCAGGAAGTCGCGTCGCGACAGCATCACCCTCTCCTCGGGCCGCCGAGGCCCCGCGCGCCGCCGTAGATGAGCGGCACCGCGATCATCTCGATGACGTGATAGAGCGCGTTCGGACTGAGCCCGAGCGCGGGCAGCGCCACCCCGCGCCACTGAACCCAGGAGCCGAGCCACAGCACGCCGATCCCGGCCGCCCCGGCGAGCGGCGCCCTCGACGGCATGCGTCGTTGGACCACGACGAAGACGACCAGCAAGAACACGGTCGCTGGCACGTAGGCGACCACCGCCACCACGAACGCGTCACTCAGGAACAGGACCACGCCGGTGTAGACGACGAAGGCGACGACGGCGGATTGACAGACAGGACGGGCGTTCCCGGTGGTGCGCAGCGCCTGCGCTCCCGCCGTGACGGCGGCCACGGATGTCATGCCGAGTGCAAGAAGGGTCGTCCGCCATAGCACCGCCGCCGCCACGCCGCGCCCCTCCGCAAAAAAGCCGTGCGTGATGCCGCCGAGAAACGCGGCCGCGGCGATCGAGCCGAAGAACATCACCCAGGCGCGCGGCATCGCCGCGCGGCCGCCGAGCACGGCGAGCATCCCGGCTTCGAGGGCGAGCGCCCAGTCCGTGAGGGTGACGTCCGGCTCGGCGATCACGGCGCGCCGTCCACGACGGGCAGCAGCAGGCGTGATGGCGTGGTCACACCATGATGGACCGTCTGCCTCGCGACCACGAGTCGCCGCTCGGTGGCGATATCGGCGCCCGTGTTCGGGTTGCGATCGAACCGCGGGACGTTGCTGCTCGATATCTGAAGCCGGAGCCGGTGGCCACGGTCGAAGCGCATGCTGGTCGGCCAGAGATCGACGCGGATCTGGTGGACGCCGGGGCTGAACGCCTGCCGCGCGATGCCGTCGGTGACACTCCACGCCGCCCCGTCCGGATGCACGTCGACGAGCTTCGCGGTGACATCGGTATGCGGCGCGGTCGTGGCGAGGTGCAGCACCGCGGTCACCGGGCCGGTGATCTCCAGAGGCCGCGGGAGCGGTTCCGACGTGTAGACGAGGACGTCGTCGCGGCGCTCGATCTCCGCCTGGAGCGCCGACCCGGCGCCGGGGCCGAGCAACGCGCCGCCCGCCGTCGGCACCGGCCGCGCGGGATCGTAGACAAACGTGTCCGGCCGCTCCGCACCCATGGGGGGCGTGAGGTGCAACACGCCATCGCCGGCCGCCGAGTTCGCATGGCCGCGGGACTGTAGATAGAAGGCCGCTTCGCGCGCTCGCGCCAGCGGCCACTCCCCTTCCTCGCGCCAGACGTTCGCGCCCATCACGAAGAGGCGCACGGGCGCGGGATCGGGCCCCGCCGGACGCCGCGCCAGATGTCGATCGAACCACGCGAGCGTCGGCGCCAGACTCGCGAGCCGGTAATCGCTGCCGCGGCGGCCTCCCGGCAACGTCACCGCGGTCGCGTGGCCCCATGGGCCGATCACCAGGCGTGTCGCGGCCGAGATCTCAGGCGCCGTCTCACGCCGGATCGTCACGTAGTCCGCGAGCTGCGTGGGCAGAAACGGATCGTACCAGCCGCCCATGAGGTGCACGGGCGCGGTCAGGCGCGCCGCCCGGCGCTCGCCGTCGACGGCCTTCCAGTAGGCATCACGCCGGGGGTGCGTCACCCACTCGTTGAACGCCGGGACGTCGGTGCCGGCGCGATCGTCCGCCTCGATCAGCGACACGCCGTCGGCGCCGCGCGCGATGGCGGCGGCGGTCGGAGGATCGTCCCGGTCGCCGCGGCTGCGGAGAGCCCAGTAGAGCGCGCTGGCGAGCGCGAAGGCGCCGCCCGGATAGAGCGTCCCGTAGACGTCCGTCGACGCGAGCTGGATCATCAGCGCGGTCGGCCCGGGGCCGCGCTGGTCGGCGATCGCCCATTGGGTATAGCCGAAGTAGGAGCCTCCCCAGGTGCCGATCCGGCCGTCGTACCACGCCTGCCGGGCGATCCACGCGAGCGTGGCGATGCCGTCGCCGCGCTCGTCGAGGAAGGGGCGGTGCCGTCCACCGGATTCGTAGCGGCCGCGCGTGCCCTGGATCACCACCGTGTAGCCGCGCGCCGCCCACAGGTGGCCCACGCTGGACGCGAACGCCCGGGTCCGGAACGTGTGGTCGTAGGGCAGGCGTACGAGGATCGTCGGCCACTGGCCCGCTGGCTGCGGGTGGTAGACGTCCGCCACCAGACGAACGCCGTCGGGCGTGGTGAGGGCGACCGATCGTTCGATGCGCACCGCGAACTCGGCCCCACGGGCGTCGACGAGCGCGGCCAGCACCCGTGCACCGAGCGCCGGCCAGGGCACGAGGAGCGCCGCCGCGAGCAGGACCGCAGCGACCGAAGCGCCGACGCCGGCGAGCCGCTTCACCGGGGCGGGCGCGTGGCGTGGTAGTGCCCGACCGTCGCGATGAACGACGCGAGCACCACGTGGAACACGCTGGGGATCGTGCCCGGCCCGAGCCACCGGCGCTCCGGATGCCACGCCATGGTCAGCGCGTAGCGAACGACCATGGCCGCGGCGTAGACGAAGGCGACGCCGATCAGCGCACGGCCGAGTCGCGGCCGCCGCGGCAGGACGAGCACGCCGCTCCCGCGCAGGAACCCCGCGCACACGATGGCCTGCACGATGAGAATGGCGAGCTGCGACGGCAAGAGAAGCGGATACGGCAGGAGCCCCGAGTACCAGTGCGCCATGCCCGGGAGGAACGAGACGTCGGCGAAGGCCACGAGGGCCTGGCCGGCCACGCGCAGAAGGAAGAGCGCGGTCAGGAGCGTGAGGACGATCGCGTACGTGGCGGTGTCCGCGCGCGTGCTCGTCAGCCCTGCGTACCGCCTTCGCGCTGCTTGCGCAGGAAGTCCTCGACCTCTCGCATCAGCTTCTCCGGGTCGAGCTCCTCGCCCGAGAGGGGTTGCGGCTCCTCGTCGGTCGCGGCGTCGTACTCCTGCTCGAGCTGCTTGACGTGCTCTCGGGTGGCGCGGTCGCGCGCCACCGCTCGATCGCATTGTTTGCGAAAGTCTTCGATGGCCTCGGCGAACTGGGACATGTCCGGGCTCAGGTTGAGCAGGCGCGCGACGTACGTCACCAGGGCCTGGATCGCCGCCGGATTCTCGGAGCCTTGCAGATAGTGAGGCGCTTGCCCCATGAAGCCGACGTGCTCGATCCCGCGCTTCTCCGCCGCGTCCAGGACGACCGAGGAAATGCCGGTCGGACCTTCGTAGGTCGGACGACGATAGATACCCCAGGCCTCGAGCAGTGACCGCGAGGCGCCGTCGGTGCAGCGGCCGGTGACCCGGACGGGACGGGTATGCGGCGCCCCCGCCAGGAGCGCCCCCAGCGAGACGATCCGCCTCACCCCACAGCGCTCGGCCACGTCGAGGAACGCCTTGGTGTAGGTGCGCCACTTCTGATGGGGCTCCGGGCCCGAAAATAGGAGGAGGCCGTTCCGCCCGTCCCCGGGATTCCACGCGAAGAACTCGCTCTTCGGCCAGTGGATGTCGCGGTCGCCATCATCCCGCAACTTCACCTCGGGCCGTTCCTGGGTGAACACGAAGAACTCTTCGGGATCGATCCGGGCCACCCGCTCGGCCGGGAGGTCGCGGACCAGGTGCTTCAGGGCGCCCGTCGCCGCCCGGCCGGCATCGATCCATCCCCCGAACGCCATGACCAGCGTCGTCAGGTTCGCGGACGGCTCGTGGTCGAACTCTACGTTGTCCATGCTCCATCCTCCCACTGCATCCTACGTCTCAGAAGCTCGGCTTGGTTGCAAATGGCGTCAACTGCAGCTCGTGCGTCCAGCAGGACCTGTCCTGGGTGTGCAGGTAGTAGAAGGCCTCGGCGATCTTCACGGGATTCATCACCACTTCGGGATGCTGCTGGGCCCTGGGCAGCGCTCGGGTGCCCGGCGAGTCGATCACGCCGTCGATCACCACGTTGGCCACGTGGACGCCGTGCTCGGAATACTCTTCCGTGAGCACCTGAGCCAGCGTGCGCATCATGACGCGCGGATAGTACAGCGACTGGCCGGTCAGGCGTTTGCGGCCGCGCAACGAGAACTGGTTGTTCGAGATCAGGAACGAGCCGCGGCCGCGCCGGCGCATGGCCGGCAACACTTCCTGGGCGACCAGGAAGGGCCCGCGGCTGGCGATGTGCTGGGCGGTCTCGAAGATGTCGACGGGAACGTGCTCCAGCAGCTCCTTGTCGGGCGGCAAGTCACGGCCCTCCAGATACCCGGCGTTGTAGACCAGCACCTCCGGGTCGCCGACGTCCGTCCGGATCGTGGCGAACGCCCGGGTGATGGACTCGGGCGACACCAGGTCCAGCTCGACGATCATGCTCTGGCCGCCCTGCTCGACGATGGCCTTCTCCAGCGCCGAGGCATTGGCGGCACGGCGCGTGGTCAGCACGACCAGGAACCCCTCCCTGGCGAACTTCTGGGCGATGGCGCCGCCGACGCCCCATCGAACGCCGACGGGGATCTCGCGGTCGTCGAGCGCCTTGCCGTGCGCCAGCTTGGTGTTGCGTCCATCGGCCTGCCATTTGGAGGTCGCCCCCACTACGACGGCGACCGGTTTGCCGGCTGAGCTCATAGGGAATTCCTCGCTGGAGCGTTCTCGCTTGACGCCCGCTCCATCCGTGCGGTACCTAGACGTGACCGGAGCTGGGGATGCGCCTCGCGGGGAAAGGCCACGCGCGTATGGCAGAACTCGATCTTCGGCGGCATCTGGAGCAGTACAAGTTTTACCACACCATTCCGCTGACCGACGACCTCGCGACGCCCGGCACCCACGGCGCTTCGGCACGTTCGACGTGCTCATCTTCGCGAACGTGCTGTACCACCGTTCGCTATCCGTTTCGCGCCTTCCAGATCCTCGCCGAGCTCGCGAATCCGCAGGCCACGCTGATCGTGAAGACCGGGGAAAGTCCCTACGATCCGACGAGCTGCACGTTCTTCAACCGGAAAGGGCTGACCGATTCACTGTCTACTCGTGCCAGTGGACCTTGTCCCACCCCTCCAGATCGGTCACGCCACCCGGCGGGTCGGCCGGCGGTGGGAGCTGGCCACCGTTGTAGAGTCGGGCCGCGTTCGAGCAGAGCACCTTGGCCCGCGCGTCCGGGGCCAGGTGTCCCAGGTCCTGGGCGATGAACCGGGTCGCCCCCGGCCAGATGCAGGCGCTGTGGGGATAGTCGTTGGACCACATAAAAGTCTCGTGCCCATACTCCGGTAGCAGCCGGCAGCCGACCGTGTCCTGAATGAACGCGCCGTAGACCTGCCGGTTGATGTACTCGCTGGGCGGACGGGGAATGTCGCGCTGCCGCCCCAGACCCATCGCCGACGGCGGGAAGCTCATCTGGTAGTAGTCGAACTCCTGGGCGAAGAACGGGATCCATCCCACGCCGGCCTCCGCGAGCACCAGGTTCAGGCCGGGGTAGCGCTCGAAGACTCCCGCCGCCACCATGTTGCCCGCGGCCTTCATGCAGTCCCACTTGTGGCCGGCCGCGCCGTCGGGCATGAGCCCGCTGCGCCCCTGGGGAGAGAACTTCATCTTGCCCGGGCCCGAGTTGATGTGCAGATTGACCGACATCGCCAGGTCCTGGCAGGCGGCCCAGAATCGTTCGTAGTGGTCCGATCCGTAGAGCAAGTCCTCCGCCGGAACCAGCCCGATGGTCGCTCCTCGCAGGCCGCCCTTGCGACACCGCTCGAGCTCCTGCACCGCGTGCTCGACGTTCCACAACGAGATCATGGCCAGACCCCAGAGCCGATGCGGCGCCACACTGCAGAACTCGATCAGCCAGTCGTTGTAGACGCGGCAGCACGCTTCTTCGAGCTCCGGGTCCCCCGTCACCCAGGCGGCACAGCCGCGGGTGGGATAGAGCACCTCGGCGCTGATGCTGTCGTAGGCCTGATCCTTCAACCGTTCATAGGGGTCCCAGCCACCGGCGCGCACGTTGCCGCCGGCGTCGCGATGGGGAAAGCGCGGAGCGCGGTCTCGGAAGGCCGGTGGCAGCCGCTTCTCCCAGAGGTCCGCCGGCTCCGTCATGTGCGAGTCGGCGGAGATCCGCTGCTCGCCGCTGATGGCGACGAGGGTCTGCTCGGCGACGGGGATATCACTGAGTCTCGGGAAGGGCATGGGGACCTCCGGTTGGCGCGTACTTTACCGAAGACCTGTCTCGTCGACAACCGCGGTCCTCTATGAAGGGCGCGCGGCGCCCGGCGGGCGAGCCAGCGTCAGGGGCGGCCGCTGGTCAGCGGGAAGCGCTGGCCGCGGCGAGTAACCACCGCCCCCTCGGGCGTGATGCGTTCGACCACCGTTTCGGCGTCGACCTTGTCCCCTTCCGCGTAGCGGCGACCGTCGATGAAGACCATGCGCTGCGCCGGCACGTCGGAGTAGACCACGACCTGAACTTGCAACCGTGGCTCCTCGACCGCCGCGGGCGGGGTGTTTTGCGGCGACGAGGCGCTCGTGGGAGGCGCGCTCGGGGTGGCGAGCGGGGTGACGGCCGCCGTGGCCGCGGCGGCCGGCGGCGACGCCGTTCGCGCCTCGATGACGGCGGTCGGCGACGACGCACGTACCGACGGATCGACCGCTACAGATGACTTCGCCACCGCTCGCCCGGCGACGTTGGGAGCGGGCGACACGGGACGCGCGGCTGGCCGAGCGGTCGGAGCGGCAGTCCGTGCAGGAGGCGGCGCCGCCGCTGTCGCGACTGCGTCAGCAGCCGGGATCGCAGTCCGTACTGGAGGCGTTGCCGCCCCTGTCGTGACCGCGTCAGCGGCCGGGACCGGCGGCGGCGCGGCCGGCATGACGTCCGCCGACTCCGAGCCCCGCGAGACGTTCACCGGCGCGGTGCCGTGGTCGACACGCGCGACCGTCGCCGCGGGCGAACGCGCGCCTCGGACGAGGACCAGCGTGACTGCCAGTGCTGCGTTGGCGCCGAGGACGCCGATCAAGAGCCAGAGCCACCAGCGCCGTCTGAGGGCCAGAAATATGGGACGGCGACGACGCGGGGCCGGCGAACCGAGGACACGCGCATTCTCGCTCTCCGCACGCTTGAGCGCTTCGTAGATATACGACACGGCGGCTACGACCCCGACCCCGAACGGCGGAGTGAAGGCCTGACGGGATCGAGCACGGCGGTGAGCGTGGCGAGCGTCTCCTCGCCGGCGATGCCGTCGGGCATCAGGTCATGCGTCCGCTGAAAACCCATCACCCGCGAGGCGAGCGATTCGTCGTACGTGCGCGCGGCCGGGAGCGCCGGCATGGCGTGACCGTCGAGCGCGCCGAGCTGCCGGCGCAGCCACACGACGTCCCCGCCCCGCATGCCGCGGCCGAGCGCCTCCATGCCGACGCGCGGCGGCTTCCACACCACCACGAAGCTTCCGTCCCACTCACGCTCGATCTGATCGAGGGGGATCGGCTCGGCCCGCGAGCCGATCTGCACCGTCGCCCGACGCTCGTCGGCCGCGACCACGGCGAGGAATCGACGTGCACCGGACGTCGAGCCGAGCTCGAGCACGACGGGCAGATCGAACCGTCGGACGAGGCTCCAGGTCCCACGGCGGGTGATGCAGTCGAGGCCGCTTCGCCGGACGACGTTGCACGGCTGCTGGTTCGGTCGACGCTCGTACCGCCGACCCCACCGCGTGGCGACCGCGGCGAACGCGCTGTCGGCGTCCGTCGACAGCTTGCTGTCGTCGAGCAGCGCCCTCAGAGAAGAGTGCGATGCCGGCGGCTGCGTGGCCGGCGACGTTGCCGGTGGCGTCACGACGGCGGCGGCCACCGGAACGGCGGGCGGAGCGGCGAGAAGCATTCGCGTCCGTGACGTGAGCGGCCCCCGCGCCATGAGCACCAGCGCGGTCGTCAGCACCAGACCCGCCGCCACCGCCGCGATGGTGGCGCGCCGACGCCGGCGCTCGGGGACACGAGACACCTCGCCGGCGATCTCGCGGGCAGCGCGCCGCACGATGCCGCGAGTCACCGCTTCGCTGTGCGTGGCGTAGGCTCCCAGGAGCGCGCGGTCGCACATCACGTTGATCAGCCGCGGTACGCCGCCGGACTCCTGATGCACGACACGCAGCGCCGCGTCGTCGAAGACGACCCTCGACTGCCCGGCCATCGCCAGCCGGTGGGCGACGTAGGCGCGCGTCTCCCGCTCGGTGAGCGGGGTCAGGTGATACCGTGCCGCCACACGCTGGGCCACCTGGCGGAGGTCCGTGCGACCCATGAGCTCGAGTAGCTCAGGCTGGCCGATGAGGATGATCTGCAGCAGCTTCGCCGTTGCGGTCTCGAGGTTCGTGAGCAGCCGCAGCTGCTCCAGCACCTCGGCGCTCAGGAGCTGGGCCTCGTCCACGATGACGACCGTGCGCCGGCCGCGCGCGTGGGCGTCCAGGAGGTGCGCATGCAGGGCGTCGACGAACACCTTGAGGCTCGTCGAGCCCGCGGGATACGCGACGCGCAGCTCGTCGCAGATGGTCGCCAGCAGCTCGAGCCGGCTCAGGGTCGGGTTCAGGATCAGCGCGATGTCGACGTGGCCGGGGAGGTGCTCGAGCAAGTAGCGGCAGAGGGTCGTCTTCCCGGTCCCGACCTCACCGGTGAGCTGCACGAAGCCGCCCCGCTCCGCGACCCCGTAGAGCAGATGGGCGAGCGCGTCCCGATGGCGATCGCTCAGATAGAGGAAGCGCTGATCCGGCGTCGTGGAGAACGGCGCCTCGGCGAGCCCGAAGGCCGCGAGGTACATCGGCGCCCCGGTGAGGGCCGCGGAAGAGGCGTCCAACGCTAGAAAAACCCGACGTGCAACGGAAAGACGCCCATACCCGATGCCATGGTATTCGATGCCCGCGCCCACGTGGAGTTTATTCGCCCAGCGGACCTCGTCCAGCCCGCCGGTGACTCACGTCAGCCGGCGTCGTGGCCGCACGCGGGTCGCAGCGTGTAGCCCGGTGTCGAGCCCGGCGAAACACTTCCGCAACGATCGGGCGAGGCAGTTCCCAATGGTCCGATAAGGCGCGCGCAATGGGGAGGGACCCAATAGATTTTCGTAAAAGACCCGATATTCTCCTGTATAAGTGACCCCGATGCATTCTTAGAGTCGAGGCGCGAGGCGCATCGTGGTCGGCCGAACGGGAATCACCTACCATCAGCTTCGGACGTTCCTCGCGGTTGCCCGCTCCGGCAGCCTCACGAAAGCCGCGCGCGAGCTCAACGCGACGCAGCCGACGGTCAGCCTTCAGCTGCGTGCGCTCCGAGGATTCCTGGGGACGCCGCTCTTCGAGCGCCCCGGAGGCAGGTTTCGGCTGACCCACGCCGGGGAGCGTCTACGACGCTACGCCGAAGACACCGTGGGAGGTCTCCGGAGTCTTCAGCAGGATGTCGCCACGGTCAAGGGAACCCTCGCTGGCCCCCTGGCCGTCGGCACAACGTTCGTGATCAGTCGGTATGTCCTGCCCTCGATACTTTCTCGATTTCTTGAACAGGCTCCGGGGATCGAGCTCCAACTGTACGTGGAATTCCCCGAACCTGTGTTCAGGGGCCTTCTCGCGAACAGTCTCGACGTCGCCTGCTATATCAACGTTCCCGTGCCGCCCGGCCTCACGGTCGAGCGGCTGTGCGACGAGGAATTCGTCATTTTCGTTTCACCCAACCATCCGTTAGCGCGGCGTCGTCTCGTCGCCCCAGCGGAGCTGTCGCGAGAGCCGTTCATTGCGTCCGTTTCGGCTCCGCTGCGAGCACTCACTGACGCGAAACTTCGGGCGGCCGGCGTCACGCCAAGGGTGATGGCCGAGGCGCGGCATCACGACGCGATCAAGAAGATGGTGGAGCATGATACCGGCTACGCGATGCTGATCAGGTCGTCGGTCGCCGATGAGCTTGCCGGCGGTCGTCTGGTTGCCGTCAAGCTCGACGGAGCGCCCATCCTCGCTGAGCTCGTTGCAGCCTACCGATCGCGCCCTGCCGTCTCGCCACTGGTCCGCGAGTTCGTTGATTTCATCCGTGTGGAACTCAATCGACGCAACGCCTCGGCAGGAGAACCACAAAAGCGCCCCACCATGCGAAGGAAGCCGCGGGGCCGTCGCTGACGTCGTAGCAGCGCCGACGGATCGGGGCGCGCACCGCCACCATCCGATCAGCGCGGCAGGAACTCGTTCGTCACGATCTGGTCGTACGGGATGGACATCTTGAGCGCACCGATCCGCCGAAGGAATTCCTGCGTCAGCGTTACGGCCCGTTCGGTGACGCGACCGTCGCGCGGGATACCGAGACGGGTCTTCTGAAGACCCGCGAGGATCACGGCGTCGTCGAGACGGCTGAGGACCGGTTTCATCACAGGCACCGCCTGTTCGGCCGGATGATCGAGGATCCAGGCGTTGGACTTGAGCAAGGCGCGCACGACTTTGCGAACGAGCGCCGGTTGCTGCTTGACGGTCTCCGGAGTCGCCATCAGCACGTCCATCATGAACTCGGCGAAGTCCGGATCCTCGCCCGCGGAGTTGTCGACAACCATGAGGCCGAACCCGCGGGCCGCGGCCGCTTCCGGGGTCGGTGTGCCGGTCGCAAAGGCATCGATCTGACGCTGCTCGAGGGCGGCGAGAAGCCCTTGAATGTTCCCGAGCCCGACGAGCTGCACGTCCTTCTGTGGATCAAGCCCAGCCTTGAGCAGGTAGTAGACGAGAACCTGATGGGAGATCCCCCCAGGAGTAACGCCGGACACCTTCAGGCCCTTCAACGCTCGGATCTTGTCGGCGAGAGGACTCCGTTCTGTGATGCCTTTCTGCCGAGCCGCGTCCCGATGCATCACGATGTTGATGGCGTTACGGGTCAGCATGCTCATGACGCCGACCAGCCGTTGCCCTTTCTCATACACCATCAGCTGATAGGTCCCTGGTGCCACCGTGAACTGAGCGTCCCGCGAAAGCACCGCCTGAAGGCTCCCGGCACCGACGATGGCCACCACCTCGACATCAAGACCCTCCTCGGCGAAATAGCCGGACTGCTGCGCGTGGTACAGCGGCGCGAACGCAGTCGACAGACCGGGTACGGCAATCTTGATCCGCTCCGCGCCCCAGGAGGGAACGAGAAGATCACTGATGAACGATCCGCTGATGACCAGCCCCATCGCGATCCATAACGCACAGCGTTTCATGCGACCTCCTGTGGCCGAGTACACGCGGCCTAACAATCGGTGGGCTCCTTGGCAGACAGTGCCCTGAGCGGGCCGGCAATACAAGTACCCTTGATTCGTTTTCCATTGGGCGGCCCCAATGGGCGTATTGGGAGCTGCTGGGACTTGCGGGACGCGGCGGCGCGTCGGAGAGTGTGCCCTCAACGCAGCGGGCCGGACATGCCGATGCCGAGGGTGAAGGCAATCTTCGCCCTACCCACGCGGAGACCGGGTGGAAGGAAGGTGACGTCCGTGAAGCGCACACGCATCCTGACTCCGCGCGAAATTCACCAGCTCGTGCGTGTGCACCGACAGATCGGCTCGCTCCTCGCGTCGAACGGCGTCACGCCAACGTCACGTCGGTCTCCGCCAAAAGCCAAGCGGCCTCCACCGGTCGGCAAGCAGGGTGTGAAGAAGCGGGCGGTGCGAGACGTCGGCCCAAATCGGAAGAAGCGCAGCCGGTAGATCGACGACGCCTTCCTCCGGACGCGGTGCCGGACGCGTCGGTTTGCGCTATGTTTCGGGTGGACCGTTCTCCGACGACGCAGGTCCTCCCGGAGGTGGGTCATGGCGCTCAGGCTGACCGTGCCATGGGCCAGACGGTCGAGCGCGCGATCCGTGGCTCGCTGGAGCAGGGGTTGCTTCGTGAAAGGAGACGTCATGGGTCCCTTGAAAGTCGACAACGTCGTGCACTGGTCGATCCCCGTGAACGATCTCGAAGAGTCCGAGCGGTTCTATCAGGACGTCCTGGGGCTCGAGTACCGGGGCCGCCTGGGCAACTCGAAGATGTCGTGCTTCACGGTGGGCGCGCACTCGATCCTGCTCTGCGAGCGCAACGATCGCGTGGTGAGAACGCCCCAGCAGGACAACCGCCTCCACCACTCGTTCGAGGTCAGCCCCGCGATGTTCGACGCCGCCTGCAAGCTCTTCCACGAGCGGGGCATCCGGGTCGCCGAGCCCATCGTCTATCGGGCCCACGGCTTCTTTCTCGGCCGCGAGATGTACTTCCTGGATCCGAGCGGCAACCTGCTCGAGCTGTGCGATCCGACGTGGAAGCCCGGCATGCCCACGCCCACCTACGAGGAGATCGTCGGCGCGTAGACCTCAGCGCACGGCCGGGCGGGCGCGTCGATACCAGTCGACGATCTCCCCGCCCGTGGCCGTCCACACCCCCTCGCGGCGGGTGATGTAGCTCAGCGCGTCCTCGAGGCAGCCGATGCGAAACGGCTGACCGATGAGCCAGGGGTGCAGGTGCAGCACGAGCAGCTTGCCGTTCTGCGCCCCTTCGCGATACAGCACGTCGAACGTCTCCTTGATCATCGCGCCGTACCGGTCGATGTCGATGCGCCGGTCCCACAGCGCGTTGACGTCGTCGAGCGGCAGCGAGATCGGCAGCGCGCACAGCTCACCCTGCGCCACCTTCAACGGGTACGGCTGCTCGTCGTTGACCCAGTCGCACACGTAGCGGATCCCCGCCTGCGCCAGCAGGCCCGGCGTCCGCGGGGACTCTCCGTACTCCGGCCCCAGCCAACCGCGCGGGGCGGTCCCGAACGCGCGCGTCAGCGACTCCACCGACGCGCGGATGTACTCGCGCTCGTCCTCCTCGGACATCCGGCTCGTGATCATCCGGTTGACCGAGATGCCGTGCCCGATGATCTCGTCGCCGCGCGCCCGGCAATGACGCACCAGGAACGGATAGTGCTCGGCGGTCAGCGCGTCCATGGCGATGGTCGGCTTGACCCCATAGGTATCCAGCGCCTCCAGCACGCGAAAGATCCCGACCCGGTGTCCGTACTCCCGGTGCGACCACGCGGTGACGTCGGGGAACGGCCCCTGGCCGTAGCCGCCGGCGAGGTTGGGGACCTGATAGGCCCCGGCGGGACGGCTCCATTCCATGTGCTCGAGGTTGACGACGACGCAGACGGCGACGCGCGCCCCGTCGGGCCACGCCAGCGCGGGACGGCGAGCGTTCAGGGGAGACCAGTCGTAGTGCTGATGATCCATCCCCTGACGGAGCTGCGGAAGGACGTAGTCACGGTCGGCTGGCATGGCGGCTCCTCACGCGTTGACGCGGGCCGCGTGAGCCACGGCCTCGTCGTAGTAGTGGGCGAGATAGTGGTCGGCGATCTCGTCGGTGGTGGCCTGCCACACGCCCTGGTGGGAGAGCACGTAGTCGAGCACCTCGGCCAGGTATTTCACCCGGTGCGGGCGGCCCATGACGTACGGATGGAACGCGATGCACATCAAGCGTCCGTTGGTCTCGCCTTCCCGATACAGCCGGTCGAACTGGCGCTTGCAGATCTTCGCGTAGTCGTCGGCCTCGTAGTGATGGCGCATGAGCGGGGCGTCGTTCAGCTCCGAGGTGTAGGGCACGCATACCAGACGGCCCGAGCGCACCTTGATGGGCAGGGGCTGGTCATCGATCTTCCAATCGGTCTGATAGCGAAAGCCCGCCTCGGCGACGACGTCGGGGGTGCGCTCGGTGTTGGAGGCCGCGGGCCCCGACTGGCCCAGCAGCTCGCGGCCGGTGAGGCGCTTGAACGTCTCGCGGCAGCGCGCGAAGAACTCCCGCTCCTGTTCCTCGGAAAAGCTCGTGATGTAGCGGGTGTTGTAGAAGCCGTGGTTCACGAAGGTCCAGTCGCGCGCCAGCATCGCCTCGGCGATCTCGGGAAAGTGCTCGAGCACGCCCACGTTCAGCGTGGTGGAGCACCGGATCTTGTACTGATCGAGCACCGGGAGCAATCGCCAGAACCCGACCCGGTTGCCGTACTCGTGCGCCGAGTATTGCTGGACATCGGGCAGCGGGCTGCGCGGCCAGGGATTGCGCACGCCGTCGAGGGGCGGCAGATATTCGTAGTGCTCGATGTTGGGCGCGACCCAGAAGGCGACGCGGGCGTTGTTCGGCCACCTGATGATCGGCCGGTCGATGATGGGCAGATAGTCCATCCGGTTCGGAGCCAGCGGCATGGCAAGCACCTCCCCCTATGCGGTCTTGAATCGCGCCACGATTTCCGAGGCGAAGCGCTCGAGCTGATCCAGGTCGTCGGCGCAGGAGCCGAGCACGAGGTCCTGGATGCCCGCGGCTTCCAGATCGCGAATCCGCTCGACGATCTCTGCGGTGGTGCCGAGGAAGTACGACTGCTGGAGCTGCTCGAACGTCCGGTGCGTCCCCATGACGCGCTCGAAGACCGGACGCTGGATTCGCAGCGCGTGCTCACGATCCGTCGTGTCCACCAGGTGCGTGAAGTTGATATGGCCGTAGC
Organism: Candidatus Acidiferrum sp.; assembly: GCA_035317605.1. Lineage (GTDB taxonomy): Bacteria > Methylomirabilota > Methylomirabilia > Rokubacteriales > CSP1-6 > DATHGT01. Next base: position 34,138 of record DATHGT010000254.1, read on the forward strand.
GTAGCGTGTCCGGATCGCGCCCGTTCGCGCGGAGGTGGGCCCGGATCGCCTTCATGTCGTCCTTCACCATCTGCTGGGTGCCCGAGCCGCGCGCGAGCCATCCGTCGGCGCCTAGGATGCGCGCCAGCACCGCCGGAGCGATGTGCGGCTTGTCGGGACTCAACGTGGTTGGAACCTTCGACCCACCGCCCACCCAGGTCTCGGGGAAGCGCGGCAGCAGCGGCTCGATCGAAACGTGCTCGAAGCGGTAATAGCGGCCCGCGATACTCACGTCGGGCTCGGTCAGGAGCCGGCGCAGGGCGGCGACGATCTCGTCGGTGCGGCGACCGCGCTCGCCGAGCTTCATGCCGAGCGTCTCGAACTCGTGCTGGTCCCAGCCCGGCCCCACGCCGAGCACGAAGCGTCCGGCGGAGAGCTGCCACAGCGTCTGGATCTCGCGGGCCAGCGTGACCGGATGGTAATAGGGCACGATCAGGAGCCCGGTGGCCAGCCGGATGCGCGTGGTCACGCTGGCCGCGTGGGCGAGACACAGGAGCGGCGACATCCAGACCGTTCCGTAGAGGCCGGGCGCCACCAGGAAATGCTCGGCCGTCCACAACGCGTCGAAGCCGAGCTCTTCGGCCTTTCGCGCGAACGCCTTCACGCGCGCGGCGTGCTCGAAGCCGGGGTCCGGCCAGGCGAACGTCGGAAGATACACGCCAAATCTCATGGTCACGCTCCTCGTGGGCGCCGGGGTGGCCCCGAGTATAATTCCGCCACCGGTGAGGGGGCGGCCGAATGGAAGGTTCCCGTCACACGCGACCAACTCGCTTCGGTCTGAGCCGGCGCGACCTGCTGAAGGGCGGCGCCGCCGCCACACTGCTGACTCCGGCCCCGCTTCTCGCCGCCGAAGACTCGCCCAAGCGCGGCGGCATCCTCCGCGTGCGCGGCTGGGATCCCCCGCACTTCGACCCTCACCAGACGCGCGCCTTCATGACCATGACCACGCTCAGCTTCGTCTACAGCAAGCTGCTGCGTCACAAGGTCGGCGCGGGGGTAGCGCCCGGCACCTTCGCGCTCGAGTCCGATCTCGCGGAGCGCTGGGAGCAGCCGGACGACACCACGTACCTCTTCCACCTGCGCAAGGGCGTGCGCTGGCACAACAAGCCGCCCGTCAACGGCCGCGAGCTGACCGCCGACGACGTCAAGTTCACCTTCACTCGGTTCCTCACCATCAAGGGCAACCCGGAGCGCTACCTGCTGGACTCCGTCGAGCGGGTCGAGGCCCTGGATCGTTATACCGTCAAGTTCGTGCTCAGCGAGCCCTACGTCTGGCTGCCGAACAAGCTGGCCAACGCGCTCTGCATGTGGATCGTCGCCCCGGAAGTGGTCGAGAAGTACGGCGACCTCAAGAAGGCGGAGACGGCGATCGGCACCGGCCCCTTCACGCTGGAGCGCTACGAGCCGAACGTCAAGGCGGTGTTCAAGCGCCACCCGAACTATTTCCGCCCGGGCCAGCCCTTCGTCGACGGGGTGGAGTGGATGATGGTCGAGGACGACTCGACCGGGCTCGCGATGTACCGCACCGGCGACCTCGACGCCGGGCCCTCCACGTGGTGGTCGGTCCGCCAGCATGACGTGGACGCGCTGCGGAAGAGCTTCCCCAGGTTCGGCTACCAGGAAGTCCTCGGCAACCAGGTGATCGCGATCTCGCTCCGGACCGACCAGCCGCCGTTCACCGACGTGCGCGTGCGGCGCGCCGTCTCCCGCGCCATCGATCGCCGGGCCATCATCGACGCCGTCTGGATGAAGGGCGAGCCGAGCGGCCCCCTGCCGCGGGGCGTGCGGGAGTGGTCGCTGCCCGTCGATCAGCTCGGCGAGGGCGCCAAGTACTTTCGGTATGACCCCAAGGAGGCCCGACGACTGCTGGCCGAAGCCGGCTACCCCAACGGCTTCAAGACCCAGCTCACGGCCACCGCCGGGTACGGCGCCGACCTCGTCGACGCCGTCCAGCTCGTGCTGCGGTATCTCAAGGACGTGGGGATTCGCGCGGAGCTGAAGCTCCAGGAATACGGCGCGTACCAGGCCACGACGATCCAGGGCAAGTTCGACGGCATGACGATCGGCCCCTTCGCGGTCGCCTGGGATCCCGACGACGCGCTGTACGGCCCGTACGCTCCCGAGCAGCCGCGCAACCGCGGCCACATCACCGACGCGAAGCTCACCGCGATGATCAGGGAGCAGCGACGCCTGCGCGATCTCGACGCGCGCAAGAAGGTCATCTTCGACATCCAGCGCTACATCGCCGACCAGCAGTACTACGTGTGTCTGGCCTCCCCGATGTTCACGGGCTCGTGGCAACCCCACGTGAAGAACCTCGCCGCCAACGTCACCTACGACTACGGCAGCCGCGTCGCCGCCCTCTGGCTGGACCGGTAGCCGTACGCACGCGGAGATCGACATGAGCGCACTGGACGAGTACGCGAACAAATATCAGTCGGCGCGGATGGAGCGCCGGAACGGGGTGCTCCAGGTCACCCTGCACACGGACGGCGGGTCGCTGCGCTGGGGGTTCCTGCCGCACGGCGAGCTGCCGGACGCGTTTCACGACATCGGGTCCGACCGCGAAAACCGGGTGGTGATCATCACCGGGACGGGCGCGGAGTTCTCGGGGCCGCGCGCGACGCCGGGGACGTCCTCGTTCCCGGCGCGGCCGTCGATCGAGCGGATCGATCGCATCCACTGGGAGGGCCGGCACCTCTTGATGAACCTGCTGAACATCGAGGTGCCGGTGATCAGCGCCATCAACGGGCCGGCGTGGCGTCATTCCGAGATCCCGCTGCTGTGCGACATCGTGCTGGCCGCCGAGACCGCGCAGTTCCAGGACTCGGCGCACTTCGCCTCCGATGTCGTGCCCGGCGACGGCATGCACATCGTCTACCCGCTCCTGCTGGGCATGAATCGAGGGCGCTACTTCCTGCTGACCGGGCAGACGCTCGACGCGGCGGAGGCGCACCGGCTCGGGCTGGTCGCCGAAGTGCTTCCGCCCGACAAGCTCCTGGCGCGGGCGTGGCAGCTCGCCGAGGATCTGACCCGCAAGCCGACGTTGCTGCTCCGCTACACGCGACTGCTCTTCACCGAGTACCTGCGTCGGCAGATGCACGACCTCCTCGGGTACGGGCTGGCCATGGAGAGCCTGGCCCTCTTCGAGAAGCCCGAAGCGCCGTGACCGTCCGCCGCGAGGTGACGCGGCCGTGTGCGATACTCGCGGCGCGATCACGCCAACGCCGCGCCCGGCGCGGCAGAATGGAGCTGAACGATGGATGGTCCGATCCCCGCGCGGTACGCGCCGTACTTGCTGAGCATTCTCCGGATCGTGGTCGCGTTCCTCTTCATCGCGCACGGGACCCAGAAGCTCATGGGGTGGCCGTCGCTCGAGCCGCGTCCCGGCGTTCCGCTCATGTCGCTGCTCGGCGCGGCCAGCGTGATCGAGACGTTCGGTGGGCTGCTGATGCTGCTCGGCCTGTTCACCCGCCCGGTCGCGTTCATCCTCGCCGGGGAAATGGCCTTCGCCTACTTCATCAGCCATGTGCCGCGGGGATTCTGGCCGCTCCTCAACCGCGGCGAGCCCGCGGTGCTCTTCTGCCTCACGTGGCTGTACTTCGCGGCAGCAGGCGCGGGCCCGTGGAGCCTGGACGCGCTGCGAAGACGGTCGCCCCGCCGCTGACCACCGCGGTTCACCGTTGGAGTCGACACCATGAGTGACGGGCCGTTTCGTCTGGAAGAGGCGACGATCGCGGAGCTGCACGCGGCGATCCGGGCCGGCAAGACGACGTGCGTCGCGATCGTGCAGCACTACCTCGCGCGCGTGCGCGCCTACAACGGGGTGGCCAGCGTGCTGGTCACCGAAGACGGCAAGCCGGTCGCCGAGGCGACGGGCACCGTGCGTGGCGGCGCGCCGCTGCGCTTTCCCACGGAGACCGTCGCGGCCTCCAGCCTGTTGCCCGACCTCGACAAGTACAAGGGGACGCCGCTCGAGTTCGGCCGCATGGAGCCGACCGCGTCCGATCCCGAGGTCCAGCAGCAGTTCGGGATGATCGTCGGCAGGGAGAACGCGGGGCAGCTGAACGCCATCGCCACCCTGAACGTCCGCGGCGAGCGCTCGGTGACCTGCCGCGGCGACTTCGACCGCCACCCGTCCCAGGGGCCGCTGCCGCCCGGCGCGCCGCCGATGTGCGAGATGTTCCGGCGGTATCCCGACGCCCTCGAGCGCGCGGCGGAGCTGGACGCCACCTATGGACGCCATCCCGACCTCGACGCGATGCCGATGTACGGGGTCGTGTTCTCGTTCAAGGACCCGTTCGACACCAGGGACATGCGGACGACCGCCGGCGGCGACGCCCGCTACGACATCGACGTGCCCGCCCGCGACCACGTGCTGGTGGAGCAGCTGCGGAACAAGGGCGCGATCATCTGCGCCAAGGCCGTCAACACCGAGTACAACGGCCGCGCCGGCGATCCGGGCGGGCGGCACGTCCCCGACCAGGTGCTGCCCTCCACCCTCGGCTACCAGCGCAGCACGTGGGGCGGCAATCCCGCCAATCCCTACGACACCACGCGCTCGGCGTCGCTCGGCTCCAGCTCGGGGTCCGGCGTGTCGGTGAGCGCGAATCTGGTGATGGCGAGCCTCGGCGAGGAGACCCGCGCGTCCACGCGCGGGCCGGCCAACCACAACGCGGTCGCGCTGATCCTGCCCCACAAGTCAGTTCTGGGCTTCAACGGCGGCGCCATCGGCGCCGACATCTACTGCGACCGCTCCGGCATCCTCTGCCGCACGATCGAGGACTGCGCCAAGGTGCTCGACGCGCTGAGGGATCCCGTCGAGGGCTACTACGATCCGCGAGACGCCTACACGACGGTGCCGCGCGCCTCCGTGCTGAGCACGCCGTACGCGAGCCACGCCACCACGCCGGGGACGCCGGGCGCGCTGCGGGGCATGCGCATCGGGATCGTGCGGGAGTCGATGGTGTATCCGCCGGGCTCCCGGAGCGAGGAGCCGATCGTCGCCGCCGCCGCCCGCGAGATCAAGACCGTCCTCGGCGAGAGGCTCGGCGCGACGCTGGTGGAGTCGTCCCACCGGCTCTGGACCCGTGATCCCGACGTGGAAGCGATGACGACCGACTTCACGCGCGCGCTGGCCCGGCTGGTCCCGCTCTTCATGCCGGACATCCTGTTCAGGCTCGGCCGCGACGGGCAGCCCGTGTTCAAGGAGTTCGCGGCGGCCATCGTCCCCACCGAGTTCGCGCCCGGCAAGGTCTTCGGGAGCGGCACCCTCCAGCCCATCGACTATTGCGTCGGGCTGGCCGAGGGCCGGATCGCGCCGCCCGTGAACTTCGACGTCGCCACGATCCAGGAGCAGCAGCTGGCGGTGACGTTCCGGTTCCACGTCGCCCAGTACCTGAGCCGCCGCGCCGAGGACTGGAAGGCGCGAGGCTTCACGGAGACCCTGGCCGACTGGTCGGCGCTCAACGCGCGGTCCAAGTTCTGGGGCGACGATCAGCGCGCGGCGTTCAAGAACTGGGAAGAAGTCCGCGACCCCCGCAATCCGCTCGGCGGGCGTCAGGGCGTGGACGAGCGGATCATGCTGCGCGAGCTGCTGCGCCGGGTCGACATGATGGTGATCCTCGAGAACCACCTCGACGCGCTGGTGCGGCTGCACACGCCGTTTCCGCCGGGAAGGATCGGCGGCGCTTACCAGCCCGGCCTGCCCGGTAATCTGAAGCCGGAGACGTTCTACGGGCCCAACGCCGGGGTGACCGAGGTCCTGATCCCGGCGGGCTATGTGACGACCGTCTACGATCCCGTCTTCGCGCTCAACGCGGACGCCACCCGCTACGTGACGGCCGCGTCGAACACCCCGACGACCATTCCCGCGCCGGGATTGCCGTTCTCGCTGGTCTTTCGCGCCGAGCCCGGGCGCGAGGACGTGCTCCTGAAGATCGCCTCGGCCTACGAAGCCGCCTCGAAGCGCCGCATTCCCCCGCCCGCCTTCCCTCCGCTGCCGGCGAAGTGAGGCGAGTCACTCGTCGGCGCCGGGAGGCCGGCTGAATCCGATGGCGCCCAGCGCGATGGCGCCGGCCGGCGTGCGATCGAACACCAGCCGGATCTCGCTGACGCCCGTCGGCCATCCCGGCGCGGCGAACAGTCGGAACGGCAGCTCGTAGGTCTGGAACGCGGGCTCGGTCTCCTGCCGATAGAACGCGCGATCGAGCAAGCGCCACTTGGTGAACCTCACCCGGGGCATCGGCGGCAGCGGCGCGATCCGGCTCAGGGGGACGCGGGCGACGGCGCCGTCGGTGGCCTCGATTTCCACGGTGAAATCGAGGGGCGCCAGCGGGCCGGCGTCCTCGCGCGTGTCGGCGACCGTGAAGACGAGCCGACTGCCGGTATCGAGACGGAAGTCGGCCGCCGTCGTTTCCGGCAGCGTGATGCGATAGCGCGCGGTCGAGCCCGTGCCCTGATTGTTCCAGCCGAGATGGACGGCCCTCACGCGCGACGGCTGGTCCAGCCGAGACTTGACGTCTCCGTGGCGCCAGACGGTCAGGTGCTCCGCCGTCACCACCGAGCCGGCCAGGGTGCCGCGGGCGAGGTCGATGCCGGTGAAGTCGTCGACGGCCTTGAAGCTCGCGTCCTCGAACTGGGTGAAGTAGGTCGTCCTCGGCAGCCAGGCGGCCACGGTGCGGGCGTCGCTGAACATCGGGCGGTACTCGCGGCGGTCCCGCAGCGCGGCTTCCAGGAAGCCGCCGATGAACACCTGCGCCACCCGACGCTGCTCGGCATCGCTCAGCAGTGACGCGCGCAGCCCGAAGCGCTCGAACGGCACCCCCACGTCGTCGCCGGTCCACCGGGTGTTGAACTGTCCGTGGTTCGCCCGGTAGACGTAGACCGCCGCCTTGAAGCGATCCCGGCCGTCGGTGAATTTCGCGCGCGTGAACGGGCGCAGCCCTTCGAAGCTCTCCACGTCGCCGTCGTGGCTGCCGTGGAGCACGAGGTAGCTCACGTTCTCGATCGGCGCCGGCTGACTCGCGACCTGGTCCGCGTCGTCGATGGGGGCCATCGCGACGAGCGCCTGGATCGAGAAGCGGAAATCCAGGCGCACGGCGCAGTCGCTGGGCAGACAGGGCAGGCGGTTGAAGGCGGCGGCAAGGGCCACGGCTTCGCCGCCCCGCGACTGCCCCATCAACGCGATGCGCTCCAGGTCGACCCGACGATGGAAAGGATGGCCCGGCGTGTCGTTCCACGTCCGCCACGCGGCCAGGTGCTGCAAGAGCAGGTACGCGCGCACGTTCATCTCGCCACCGAGATCGCCGCTCCACGAGCGGTTCAGAAAGTTCTGGTCGATCGAGACCAGGATGAAGCCCCGGCTGGCCAGCAGCTCACCGAGATAGGCGTACCCGGCGTCGGACGCGTCCTCCATGCGATGGTTGCCGTGAACCACGAGCACGAGCGGGAAGGGCCCGTCGCCCACCGGATGCCACACGCGGGCGTTGAGCGGAAGCGCCTCGACGCCAAATCCCCAGTACCACCGGCGCACCGCGGCCTTGAACCCGCCGAGAGGTCGGAGCAGCCGTGATGCGTCGAGGGGCGTGGTGCGAAACGTCACCCCGCCCGCGTACTCCGGCCGGCGACGGTCGGTGCCGCTTCCATAGGTCAGCGTCCGGACCTCGTATCGTCCGGGTTGTGAGGGATCTTCGGCGCGGAGCGTCTCGGACACGGGGGTCGGCGGCTGCCGCGCGACGTACGGATCGACGCCGGGACTCCACACCCAGGCCGCGATCGCGATGCACAGGGCGTCGATGACGATGAAGAGCGCCCAGCTCGCCACCCGGCGTCCGCGACTCAGCTCGCCGGGCCGGCGGGTGACGAGCGCCACCGCGCCACCCAGCGCCGCGCACAGCAGCACCATCGCCGCGCTGACCACGAGACCGACCCGCCCGCCCGCGTCGAGCGCGGCGAAGACGATCAGCAAGAACACGAACGACGCGACCAGCGCGCCCACGAACAGCCCGGGCCACGCGAGCAGCACCAGCCGGGCGATCATCACCGCCAACCCCAGCAGCGCGAGCGCGAGCACGGTGAGGACGACCAAGATCACGACGTCCGCGAACGTTCCCAGTCCCGAGCGCAGCGAGACCGCCAGCGTGGCCGCGAACAGCAGCGTGATCAGCGCCGCGCCGAGGGCGGCGCCCGGCCACGCGAGGCGAGCGAGAAACACGGCGTGCGACCAGAGGCGGGCCATCCAGGGATTCTAACGGGCCGGGGCCAGGAACTTGGCGGCGAGTGAAGCCAGCTCGCGGCCGTCGATGTCCGACACGAGGGCGTAGCCGAGCGCGCCCCGGCGCCAGATCATCACCGCGAACCCGCGCTCGTCCTTCGCGGACACGCCGCTCTCGACGGCCGGCCAGCTCAGGCCATCCGCGCGGAACACGATGAGCGAGATCGGGTGGAGCCGGCGCGTGTAGACGAACACCGCGGCCTTGCGGTCGAAGAAGTAGCCGACGGCGCCGCCCTTCAGCGGAAAGTCGGCGTCGCCCTCGAACGTCACCACCGGCGCGAAGTCCAGCCGGCCCTCGAACCACGGCTTGACCTGGTGCAGGCCTCCGCTCTCGATCTCCAGCGGGCGCTGGCTCGACAGCACGCGCAGGTGATCGTTCACGGCCTCGGCGACCATCGACCTCGCGGCGCCCGCGTCGCGGCGCTCGTAGTAGACGACCGGCACCGTCACCAGCACGAGGGCGGCGAGCGCCAGCGCCGCGATCGGCGCTGGACGCCACGAACGCCACCAGGCGCGTGGGGACGAGGCGCCGGGCCACTGAGCGGCGAGACGGCGCTTGAGCGCGAACGACGCCGGGTACTGCGGCAACCGGCGCTCCAGCGCCTCGGTCAGCTCCTCTTCGGCCGCGGCCACGTGCGCGCAGTGCGGACAGGCCGAGAGGTGTGCGCGCAGCTCGTCCTCGCCGGCCGCCCCGAGGCGTCCCTGCCGATGATCGCGGAGGTTGAGCCGGACGTCGGCGCAGTCCATGTCTTACCGCGCGTAGTCCCTCAGCTTGAGGCGAAGCGCGGCCCGCGCGCGAGAGAGTCGCGACTTCACGGTGCCGACCGGACAGCCGAGCACCTCGCTCACTTCCAGCTCGTTGAGCCCTTCGAGGTCCAGCAGGATCACCGTGCGCGCGTCCTCGGACAGCGTCATCAGCGCGGCCTCGATCTCCTCGGCCACGACCTTGCGCAGCCGGTCCAGCTCGACGTCGTTGCGGAGCCACGCCTGGTCGAGCGCGCCCGCGGACTCGGCGTCGAGGGGATCGAGTCCGCCCACCGTGGGATCGCGGCGCCGACGCCGGTAGCTGCTCACGAACGTGTTGCGCAGGATCCGAAACAGCCACGCCTTGAGATTCGTTCCGGGCGTGAACTGCCGCTCCGCGCGAAACGCGCGCGCATACGTCTCCTGGACGAGGTCCTCGGCGTCTTCCTGATTGCCGGTGAGGTGCCGCGCCAGGTTGTGGAGCGCGTCGACGTACGCCAACGCCTCGTTCGCCATCGCGCTCAACGGCGAGCCGCTCCTTCCCTCACCCGCCCACCTTAGCACCGGGACCGCTCACTCTCCGCAACGCCGGAGCGGACGATTCGTTCCAGCCGCGGTGGTGGACTCGACGCTCAGCTGATGCGCACTGCGTCTCTGGAACGGAATGCGCCTTCCGGCGTTAGCACGAGTGGATGCGGAATCGCGTGGAGGTGACACGATGCTGAAGCGTGTGGCGGCGGTGCTATGGGTCCTGGTCCTCATGGGTGGGTCGATCGGAATGGGTTCTGCTCGGGCGGCCGGCGCGGCCAAAGTCTACGTGGGGCTCTTCAAGGACGACGCCGTGGCCGTCATCGACGTCACTCAGAACAAACTGCTCAAGACCGTCCCGGTGCCCAAGGGACCGCACGGGCTGGTGGTGACACCGGACGGTCGCAAGGCCTATGTGAGCAGTGACGGAGCCTCCACGGTGAGCGTCATCGACACCGGCGCGGACCGCGTGGCCACAAGCATCGAGGTGGGCGCCAATCCTCACGGACTCGCCGTCTCGGGCGACGGCGGCCGGGTGCTCGTCATGGGCTGGGGCTCGAACCGTGCGGTGGTCGTCGATACCGCGACGGACCGGGTGATTGGCGAGGTGCCCGTGGCCCAGCCCCACAACGGCACGCTCAGCCATGACGGGCGCACCGCGTGGGTGGCCTCCCAGCAGCAGGGCGCCACGGCGCTCGTCCGGCTGGATCTGACAGCCTGGAAGGAAACAGGGCGCGTACCGTTGGACAAGACGCCCCGGGGCCTCGAGCTGAGCCCGGACGGCAAGCGTGTGTTCTTCACGCTGGCCGGCGTCAATGCCATCCAGGTGCTGGACACGGCCACCAGCCAGATCGTCGCGCAGATCCCCGTGGGCGCCTCCCCGCACTACGCGCCGTTCACGCCCGACGGCCGGTGGGCCCTGGCTGTGGTCCAGGGCCCGGGCGAGCTCAGTATCCTGGACACCGCGAGCAACACGGTGGCCGGCACCGTCGCGGTGGGCAAGGCCCCGCACTGGAGCACATCCAGCTCCGACGGTCGCACGGCCTACGTGACCAACGAGGTCTCCAACGACGTCTCGGTCGTGGATCTGGCCAGCCGCACGGTGACGGCCACCATCGCCGTGGGCAACTCCCCGCGCAAGATCGCGGTCCAGGCGGCGCCCGGCGCAGCCTCCACGAGCGCGGCGCCGATGCGGGCGATCGCCGCCCCCGCGGGGAAAGACAAGTCGGTCACGCTCGGAGGCGTGAGCTACGCCGACCACGGCACCAAGGATGTGCGGACAGTGTCGAAGCTCGAGCTGGAAGCTGACGACTACTACTTCTCGCCGACGTTCCTGCGCGGCAAGCCCGGGCAGAAGCTGACGCTGGTCGTAGAGAGCGAGGCGGGCACCCTCCACAACCTCAGCATTCCCGCACTCGGCATCGACAAGGACATCCCGCCCAAGGGCAAGGCGCAGCTCACCGTCACCTTCCCGGCCTCGGGGGAGCTGGCGTTTTTCTGCAAGTTCCACGGCTCGCTGGGTATGAATGGCCAACTGCTGACCAGTGAAACCGCGCCCAGCGGGGCGCGCTGAACTACGCGACCCCTTTCGTCGACTCGAAGAGCAGGGACGAGTCGGAGGAGTGCAGGCGACCGTCCTTCAGCGCGAATTCCGGGCGCAGGCGCTCGTTCGCGGTGAGCTGGACGCCGAGGCTGTCCTCGAGCGTCCAGCGCCCGACGTCGCGGGCGAGCACGGAGACGTCGGCGGCGACGCCGGGCGCGAGCGTGCCGATCTCTCCCTCGAGGCCGAGCATGGTCGCGGCGTTCGCGGTGACCATGCCGATCACGTCGGGAAGCCGGAGCCCGAGAGCGAGCAGCTCGTTGATCACCTGGATCAGGCTGAACACCGAAGCGCCGCCGATGGGCCGCACCGGGGCGTGCGGCCCGATGGGTCGCGCGGGATCGCGCCGCCGCGCCGCGCGCTCGTCGAAGTAACCGCCGTCCCACGAGCCGTCGTCCGGGCGACGGATCGTGTACCCGTGGACGTCCGCGCCGACGGTGAACGGAACGATGCCGGCGTCCAGCACGGTGCGGGCGGCGGCGAAGCTCAGGTGGCCGCCGCGCCCGACGTCGATGCGCACGCCCCGGCGCACCGCCTCGAAGATCAACGGATGAACCGTGCCCTCGCGGGAGACGAACGCGCCGGTGTTCTTGGTGAACGGATGCGCGATGACATCGCCCGGATCGAGCAGCGGGACCAGCTCGGGGACGAGCACGTCGGGATCGATTCGCGCGCCGTCGGCCTCGGCCCACAGCCGGCCCAGGTGCACGTAGACCGGCACCCCGGTCTCTCGCGACGCCTCCTTGGCCAGCTTCAAGGTCTCGATGCCCCAGCGCGAGTAGCCGCCGACCTCGGCGTGGGCCTTGATGCCCTTGACGAGGTCGCGGTTCCGCTCGATCGCGTCGATCGTCTCGCGCACGTTGATGCCGTGCGGGCCGTACAGCTCGGTGTAGCGATGGCCGACCAGCCCGCCGACCAGATAGTTCGAGACGAACGCGAGCACGCGGGTGGTCGCGGGCTCGACGATGAACTTGCGGAAGCCCTGAAGGGTCAGCGGCGAGGCGCCGCCCTGATCGCAGACCGTGGTCACGCCGGAGCGAATGCCCACCAGGTCGGGATTCATGCCGAAGGCGCCGGTCACGTGCTGGTACACGTGGGCGTGGGTGTCGATCAGGCCGGGCACGACGAGCCGGTCGCGGAGGTCGAGCGCGTGCAGCGCCTCGCCGGCATCGATCGTGGGAAGCACGGCGCCGATCCTTCCATCGCGGATCCCGACGTCGTAGACGCCGTCCAGCCCCTGCGCGGGATCGATCACGCGTCCGCCGCGCAGCACGAGGTCGTATCGTGGCGCGGCGGGAGCAGCCACACGCGCGCGCCGTCCACGTTCGAGCGTCCTTACCTGTCTCATGCGCCGAGCATAATCCCGCCTTCGATCCCGCGTCCACATCGGGTATCCTCGCGCCGATCAGGAGGGTGAGATGCGCATCGTGGGAATCGAGTCGATGATCGTCGAGGTCCCGCTGAAGGAGCCGGTCACCGGCGTCCACGGCGTGACCACCGTGCAGAAGAGCGTGCTCGTGCGCGTGACCAGCGACGACGGCGTCGAAGGCTGGGGCGACGTCGACCCCACGCCGGGCTACACGCTCGAATCGGTGGACGACATCGCCTCCGGCGTCGAGCGCCTCGCGCCGGCGCTCCGCGGGAGCGATCCGTTCAACGTCCAGCGCGCGCTGACCACGATGGACGAGACGTCGCGCGAGGCCTTCGAGGCCAAGGCCGCCATCGAGATGGCGCTGTTCGATCTCAAGGGCAAGGCGCTCGGCGTGCCCGTGCACTCGCTGCTCGGCGGCCGGTTGATCGACGAGGTGTTCCTCAACGCGTGGATCGGCGCGGTGCCGCCCGCGCAGGCGGCGCGCGAGGCCGAGGAGTGGGCGGCGCGCGGCTTCACGACCGCGAAGATCAAGATCTCCGGTGGCGGCTCCGAGGGGATCGATCGCGTCGCCGCCGTACGCGCCGCCGTCGGTTCGCGCATGGCGCTGCGGGTCGACTTCAACGAGAGCCTCCCGCCCGGCGAGGCGGTGGCGTTCATCAACGCGCTCGTGCCGTACGACCTCACGCTGGTCGAGCAGCCGGTCCGGCGCGACCGGATCGACCTGCTCGCCGAGATCCGCCGCCGGATCACGATCCCGCTGATGGCCGACGAGAGCGTGACGAGCCCGGCCTCTCTGATCGAGATCATCAAGCGCGAGGCCGCCGACATCGTGAAGGTGAAGGCCATGAAGCAGGGCGGGCTGTTGCGGACGCGCTCGATGATCGACTGCGCGGCCGCGGCCGGTCTACGCGTGGTGATCGGTCACGGCTTCGGCTTGACCCTCAGCACGCTCGCCGAGGCGACGCTCGCCGCCACCAGTTCAGCCGTCCTCCCCGGCTGCGAAGCCGTCGGCCCCCTCAAGATGTCAGCCGACGTCGTCGCCGACCCCGTCGATCTCAGTCACGGCGTGGTCAAGCTCCCCGACTCCCCCGGCCTCGGTGCCACCGTCGACGCCGCCGCGCTGGCGCGGTATCGCAGGAACGGAAAGTAGCCGGAGCTCTCCCCGGTGCCGGGCTGATCATGGCGTGGATTGATCTGGTCAACGTCTGCAAAACGCTCAGCGACCGGACCGGAGCGGGAGCGGCGTTTTCCATTCAGAAGCTGAATCTGAGGATTCATGACGGCAAGACCATGGTCGTCCTGGGTCCGAGCGGGTGCGGCAAGACCACGCTCCTGAAGATCATCGCCGGGCTGATCCCGCCCGATTCGGGCGAAGTGCGATACGACGGCGTGGACGTGAAGAACGTTCGCCCCGGCGACCGGCACATCGGCATGGTCTTTCAAAACTATGCGCTCTACCCCCACATGAGCTCGAGAAAGAACGTCCTGGCCTATTTCCTGTTCAGGAGGAAGACTCCGGAGCTGAACGCGCTGGCCAGGGCCAAGTACGAGAGGACCAGCGAGCTCATGGGCGTGGAGCTCGAGTATCTCCTGGACCGTAAGCCCACCACGCTGTCCGGGGGTGAGAAGCAACGAGTCGCCCTGGGCCGCTGTATCACCCGGGACGCGGAACTCTTCCTGGTGGACGAGCCCTTCGCCAATCTGGATCAAGCGCTGCGCGAGAAATACCGGGTCAACCTCAAGGCCCTCCTGCGGCAGTTCAGCATCACCACGGTCTACGTGACCCACGATCATCACGAGGCGTTGATTCTTGCCGACCTGATCGCCGTGATGGATCGGGGCGCGATCGAGCAGGTCGGAACACCCCAGGAGATCTACGACAAGCCGAAGAACGTGTTCGTCGCCGGGTTCTTGAACCTGCACATGGGCTCTCCGCCCATCAGCCTCGTCGACGCGCGACACCTGGCCCAGGGACAGCGGCTCGGCGACGTGTGGGTCGGCGTGCGCCCCGAACACGTCGAGATATCCAGGGAGCAAGTGGAAGACACCCTGAGCGGGATCGTCGCCGGCACGCAGAGCTTTCCGCCGCTGAACACCACGTTGTTCACGATCCGCGTGGGCGATCACGAGGTCCACGCCCGAAGCTCAGGCGCCGAGAGGCACCGGACCGGCGATCACGTCTGGCTCACCTTCACGCGGTATCACGTGTTCGACAAAGCCTCAGGACTGAGGCTGCAAAGCTACCCGGAGGCCTGACCAGCGCCGGCCCGGCGCCGGCGGGTTGACGCAGCCGGTCGGATCGGGCAGTGTCGGGCCAACCATGGGTGAGAGGAGGCCGTCATGAACGGAATGCCTGGTCCGGGGCCGGCCGATGCCGCGCGCGTGGCCGTGTGTGTGTCCGAGTTGAAGAAGTTCACCGGGCACGTGCACCTCGAGTCCCGCACCCGCGAGATCGACGGGCGGATCGCGGCGGCGGGGCTCAGCCTGGCCGACAAGATCTCTCTCCTCAAGGCGCTGTCGCCGAGCGCGGAGGAGCAGGAAGGCGGCGCGGCGACCCTGGAGAACGCCGAGCTGCGCATGGAGCGCCTGCTCCTGTCGATCGCTCCCGAAGACCTGCCCGCGTTCAAGTTCGCCCTCGAGTACGACCTCGACTACAAGGACCCCGAAGAGTACGTCTTCCACGACATCGACGACGCCGATCGGCAGGACCGCCTCGTGGCCCATCTCAGGCGGACACCGTCGTCGGGCGGCATCAAGGTGCTCTCGGACGTGGACGACACCATGTACGCCAACCTCATCGAGCGGCGCTATCCGAAGGGCACGTTCTATCCGGGCGTCCTGGACTTCTACGACGCGGCCAAAGAGGAGCCCTTCGGGGCGTTGCCGGCCATTCCGATCACGACCCTGTCGGCCCGGCCCAATCCCGTCGCGGGCAAGCTCGAGGAGGCGAGCCTCAAGAAGCTCGTCGCCCTGACCAAGAACCGGCTGTGCCCGAGCGCGCTGTCGGGCTCGATCGGATCCTCCACCGTCGGCACCGTCGAGAGCCTGCTGCGCGCGCACCGGGCGCGCCGGCCGACGGAGGTCGAGCCCGGGGCGGGCGCGGACGACGATGCGCTGTCGGACCGGCAGCTTCACGGCGAGGAGGACAAGATCGGCGACGTCAAGTTCGCCAACTTCGCCCGCTTCGCCGCCATCTATCCGGAGTACCGCTACGTGTTCGTCGGCGATTCCGGCCAGGCCGACGCGCTCACCGCGAGCCGCATGATCACCGAGACTTCGACGGAGGGGACGGCACGCGTGGTGACCACGTTCATTCACGACCTGCGGCAATCGGAGCGCGACACCGCCGCGGCGAGCCAGGCGTTCCGCAACCTGGCCAGCGGGCTCGTGGTCGGCCGGGACTCGCCGACCGGTCGTGGGGTCATCGTCTTCAAGAACTACATCGAGGCCGCGCTTATCGCGTATCGGCACGCGGCGACGCTCCAGCATCTCATCACCGCGGAGAAGCTCGCACGCATCACCCAGGCGGCGCTGGTGGAGTTCCGAACGATCGCGCTCCCCGACACGGAGGCGTCGCGCGAGCTGCGCGGCCAGTATCGGCAGCACGCCGAGGAAACCTTCACGCTGTTGACCGCCGCCGCGCCGACCGCCGGCGTCGCCGCGGCGGCCAAGGACATTCGCCAGATCCTGGACAGCGGATTCACCGGCCGATGAGCACGAGCGCCCCGCCGGCGCTCATCGGCCGGGGCGCCGCTCATTTCCCGTAGCGAATCCCCATGATCTCGGCGACCAGCGCCGGGCGCTCCTGACCCTCGACCTCCATCTTCACTTCCGACGTCACCCGCACGCCGTTGTTGTCGACGGGCTCGACCTTGACGATCTTCTGGGTCAGGCGGATGCGCGAGCCCGCGGGCACCGTGCTCGTGAAGCGGACCTTGTTCGATCCGTAGTTCACGCCGCGGCTCACCTGAGTGACCTTGACCAGCGTCGAGGCCAGGCGCGGGACCAGCGAGAGCGTGAGATAGCCGTGGGCGATGGTCTTGCCGCCCGGCATCTCGCGCTTGGCGCGCTCGACGTCGACGTGGATCCACTGGTGATCGCCGGTGGCCTCCGCGAACTTGTCGATCATCGGTTGATCCACGGTGATCCAGTCCGACGGCCCGAGATCTTTGCCGATGTGCTGGGCCAGATCTTGTGGCTTCTCCACGGTCAGCGGTCCCGCCATGCTCGGTCTCCTCTCGTGCGGCGTTCGTCCGGCCGTGATCATAGCGTTGTTCGCGCGCGGAGTGGTAGACTCCGGCCGCGAATCCCGCGCGAAGGAGATGCCCATGACGTCCCGGCCTCGACGGCTCTCGCTCCTCGTCCTCGGGTCAGTCCTCATCTCGCTCGCCGCCGGCCCGGCGTCGTCGCAGACGCCGCGCGGCCACGGGGCCGAGGCCCACGACATGGAGCTGGTCGGCCACGACGATCTCCAGGGCCGCTCGGCGTACCAGCCGACGATCCACCAGCA
>DATHGT010000255.1:0-3036 GCA_035317605.1 Candidatus Acidiferrum sp.
GGAGGATCACATGACTGACCGGCTCATCTCCTGCGACGACCACATGGACCTCAGCCAGCTGCCCGCGGATTTGTGGACGTCGCGGCTGCCGGCGTCGCTGCTCGACCGCGCGCCGCACGTCGAGGAGCGCGACGGACAGGCGGTGTGGGTCTGCGACGGCAAGGTCTGGGGCCGCTGGGACGGCAAGCCGCCGGCGACCGGTTCGGCGCGTCCGGTCAAGGCGATCTACAACGCCTTCGACCGTGCCGCCATCTACGACCAGAGCGCCCGCCGTCCGGCGAACCCGGAGCTGCGTCTCGCCGACATGGACCGCGACGGCGTCGAGACACAGGTGATCTTCGGGCCGATCTTCCAGATTTCAACCGATGATCCCGCCCTGCGCTCCGCCTGCTACCGCGTCTACAACGACTGGCTGCTCGATTTCTGCAAGGCGGCGCCGGATCGGCTCATCGGCCTGCCGATGCTGCCGGAGACCCCCGAGGCCGCCCTCGCCGAGCTCGAACGCCTCATCGCGAAGGGCGGCGTGCGCCAGGTCAATCTGATGATCGCCAACATCAACCCCAAGCTCGACGACCCGGCGTGGGAGCCGCTCTGGGAAACCCTCGAGGACAGCGGCGTCATTCTCTCGTGGCACATCACGGTGTTCGTCGGCAAGCCGGGCGATCGTGCCGTCGGCAAGGCCGCGAGCGTCTTCGAGAACACCAAGTTCTTCCTCGCGAACTTCCTCGAGCCCTTCGTCGACCTCTTCGCCTGGGGCATCCTCGAGCGGCATCCGAAGTTGCGCATGGTCATGGCCGAGGCCGGTACCGGATGGCTGCCCTGGCTCGTCCAGGAGCTCGACTACCGCCACTGGCGGTTGTGGGAAGCCAAGGAGTTCTGGGCCGACAAGGGCGGCAGCGCGCTCGTCACGAAGCCGAGCGACCTCTTCAAGCGGCAGCTGTACGCGACGTTCCAGGACGACCACGTCGCGATGGCGCTCATCCCCTTCTTCGGCGAGGGTCACCTCCTGTGGGCCTCGGACTATCCGCATCCAGACAGCGTCTGGCCCAACTCGCGCGCAGCGATCGAGCGGCAGATGCCGCACCTGTCGCCGGAGATGCGCCGAAAGCTGACGCACGACAACGCGGCGGCGCTCTACCGGCTGGGCGGATGACGGCCATGGTGACGATCGAGGACCTGGAAGCCTTCGGCGACGGTTGGAACCGGCACGACGTCAATTTCCTGATGACGTTCATGACCGACGACTGCGTGTTCGAGACCACCGCGGGCAAAGAGGCCTGCGGCACCCGCTATGAGGGGCGCGAGCGCGTACACGAGGCGTTCGCGAGGGTGTTCAAGATCTTCCCCGACGCCTGCTTCGGCGAGGCCCGTCATTTCGTGGCCGGCGACCGCGGGGTGTCCGAGTGGCTGTTCACCGGCACCACGTCGGACGGAAAGAAAGTCGAGGTCAACGGCTGCGACCTGTTCACCTTCCGCGACGGCAAGATCGTCCGCAAGGATTCCTACTTCAAGAACCGGCTGGCGTAAGCCGACGAGCCGCCTTCCCGCCCCGCCCTCGTCGTCCGCTTTAGCCCCAGCCTAGCTTGGCCCTGTTGCCTATCCCTCGCCCAGGAAGCGCTCGACCTCCTGGCCGAAGCGGTCCGGCGTCTCGAGGTAGGGGTAGTGACCGGCGCCGGAGACGACGACCACGCGCGCGTCGGGCAGGCTGGCCGCGTAGGCGTGGGCGTGAGCGGGAGGGACGAGGCGGTCCTCCGCTCCCCAGAGGATCAGCGCGGGCACCTTGGCCCGGGCCAGCCGGCCGCGGAGCTTCGGGCAGTACGGAAACTGCCATGCGAGACGCGCGGCCGCCACGCGCGCGTGCAAGACGCTCTCGACCCGCTCTGGCGGCTCGGCGTCCGGGAGCCACTCCCGGGCCAGAGACGCCTCGGGCTCGGCGAAGACGAGCGGTCGCAGCATCGGCGGCGTGAGGGCGAACTCGTCGGCCGCGAGCGCGCCGTCCACCTGCAGGCCATAGGCGTCGACGAGCACCAGCCGCCCCAGACGCTCGGGATACCGGGCCGCGAACTCCGCGGCGATCCAGCCGCCGAGGCCGCAGCCGAGCAGGACGGGCCGCTCCAGACCGAGCGTGTCCCACAGGTCGAGCATCCAGAAGACGACGTCCTCCGGTCGATCGATCCTCCCGAGGGTCGTCGAGTCGTCGAAGCCGGGCAGGCTCGGCGCGATGACTTCGTGGTCACGGACGAGGGCGTCGTGACCGGGCGTCCACCGGTTGCCCCTCGTGTCGTGGAGCCAGAGCACCGGCCCGCCGCGGCCCGAGCGGACGATGCGCGTGGCGCGGCCGCCCACGTCGTGGATGTTCTCCGTCGTCATGCGCGGACCGGGGCGGGAACTCGGTCGCCCGCGTGCGCCACCTCGTCGGCCGGGGGATCGACGTTGATGTTCCGGAGGTGCGGCATGACCTCGCGCGCGAACAGCTCGATGCTCTTGCGCGTCAGGTGGTGCGGCACGTTGCCCACCGAGAAGTTCGGGATGAGCGTCCCGAGCCCGGTGTGGTTCGCGATCGCCGTGAGCCGGTCGCGCACGGTGGCCGGGCTGCCCACCACCACGTAACCGCCCTTCTGGATCTCTTCCCAGGAGTTGAAGTTGCCCGGCCGCCCCCGGCGACGCGCGGCCAGCGCGCCGAGCGTCGACTGCACCGAGGAGTGCCCGGGCGGCGAGTTGAAGGTCTCACGGTTCCGCAGGAGGTTCTTGGCGTAGTACCAGAAGTGCGGCTCGTACTCCTGCACGGCCTGGGCGTCGCTCTCGGCCACGTACACGCCGATGCCCCAGCCGATCTGCTCGTGCCGGGCCGTGTAACCCTCGCGCTCGCACGCGGCCCGGAACGCCTCGGCCGTGGCCGCTCGCAGGGCGTAGGGCGCGAGCGTCGGCAGCACCATATAGGTGTAGCGCTTCTTCGCCACCCACTCGATCGTCTCCTTCGAGCCAGAGCCGGGGATCCAGATCGGCGGGTGCGGCTTCTGAAACGGTCGCGGCCAG
>DATHGT010000256.1:0-20986 GCA_035317605.1 Candidatus Acidiferrum sp.
GGCGCCCCGGCTTCGCCGGGGCGGTCCTCGATGATCGTTCGTAATCTATGCGTGTGACGGCCCTCGCGGGGGGGACGGGAGCGGCCAAGCTGCTGCGCGGCCTCCTGGCGGCGGGCGTCGAGCTCACGGCGGTGGTGAACACCGGCGACGACACCGAGGTGTGGGGGCTGCACGTCTCCCCCGATCTCGATACCATCACCTATGCGTTGGCCGGCCGGCTCGACCTCGCGCGGGGCTGGGGCCGGGCCGACGAGAGCTTTCACTGCCTGGAGTCGATGGCCGCCTTCGAGGCGCCCACGTGGTTCGCGCTGGGCGACCGCGACCTCGCCACGCACCTCGTCCGCACGCAGGCCCTGGCCGCGGGACGCTCGCTGTCGCAGGTGACCGCCGAGATCGCCCGGCGCCTGGGCGTCGGCCCGGCGGTGGTCCCGATGAGCGACGACCGCGTCCGCACGCGCATCCGCACGCCGATGGGATGGCTCACCTTTCAGGAATACTTCGTCCGGGACAAGGCGCAGGTCGACGTGCTCGAGGTCGCCTACGACGGCGCCGCGGACGCGCGATCCGCGCCCGACGTGCCCGCGGCCATCGCGGGCGCCGACGCCGTCGTGGTGTGCCCGTCGAACCCGGTGACGTCGGTCGGTCCGATCCTGGCCGTGCCCGGCATCGCCGCCGCGCTCGAGACGACGCGGGCCCGCATCGTGGCCGTGAGCCCGATCGTCGGCGGCGCCGCGGTGAGCGGCCCCGCGGGCCAGCTCATGGCCGCCCGCGGCCTGCCGGTCTCGCCCCTCGGCGTCGCCCGCGCGTACGCGCCGTGGCTCGACGCGCTGCTCATCGCCCGCGGCGACGCCGACTGCGTCTCCGCCCTGCGAGCCGCCGGCGTGGAGCCGGTGCTCGCCGACATCCTGATGACCGACCGCGCGAGCGAAGCCGCGCTCGCCCGCGCCGTGCTCGACGCCGTCGCGCCATGAACGTGGTGGCGGTGCCGGTGAAGGACCTGGTCAACGCCAAGCAGCGGCTGATGCGCGCGCTCTCGCCGTCCGAGCGGATGGACCTCGCCCGCGCGATGCTGCACGACGTGCTCCGCGCGCTGACCGCCGCTCCGCTCGACGCGCGCTGGGTGATCACGCGCGACCCCGAGGTGACCGCCACCGCGCGCGACTACGGGGTCGAGGCCGTCTCGGAGGCCGTGAATCAGGGTCACACGGCGGCGGTGGCGGCCGCGCAAGCGGCGGCCCTGCGCGCCGGCGCCCGCGTGTTCGCGACCATCCCCGGCGACGTGCCGTGCGTGACCGCGGACGAGATCGGCGCGCTGGTCGCGCGGGCCGGCGCCGAGGCGCCGGCCGTCGCCCTGGCCCCGTCGCACTCCGGACTCGGCACCAATGGCGCCGCGCTCTGTCCTCCCGGCGCGATGCCGCTGACCTTCGGCGAGCCGTCGTTCGACAATCACCTGAAGACGGCGCGGGAACGGGGGCTGGTGACGCACGTGCTCGCGCTGCCCGGCCTCGCCCTCGACGTCGACGGCCCCGCCGACCTCCCGCTCCTGCTCGCCCGCGGGGCCGCGACGGAGAGCGGCCGACTGCTCTCGCGCTGGAGCATCGCCGAGCGGTTGGCCGGATGACCGATCCTCGCCGCCCTCCGCGATACGAGATCGTCGGCGTCGAGGGTCTGCCCGAGGTGCGGCCGGGCGACGACCTGGCTCGGCTGGTGGTCGACGCCGCCGCCGCCCAGGCCACCCCGCTCGCCAACGGCGACATCCTCGTCATCGGCCAGAAGATCGTCTCCAAGGCCGAGGGCCGGATCGTCCGTCTCCCCGACGTCACCCCGTCGCCGATTGCGGCCGCGATGGCGGCCGGGCTCGGGCGCGACGCCCGGCTCCTCGAGGTCATCCTGCGCGAGTCGCGCCGGGTCGTCCGCATGGACCGATGGGTGGTGATCACCGAGACCCATCACGGGTGGATCTGCGCCAACGCCGGCGTCGATCAGTCGAACGTCGACGCGGACTGCGTGGTCCTGCTCCCGGAGGACTCCGACCGGTCGGCCCGCGCCTTGCGCGAGGCGATCCGCGCCCGCTTCGGCGTGGAGGTCGGCGTGATCATCACCGATACGTTCGGGCGGCCCTGGCGCGAGGGCCTGACCAACGTGGCCATCGGCACCAGCGCGGTCCGCCCGCTCCGAAGCTACCTCGGCGCGCTGGATCCCTCGGGCCGCCCGCTCACCGCCACCATCCTCGCCGTGGCCGACGAGCTGGCGGGCGCCGCCGAGCTGGTGATGGGCAAGCTCGACCGCATTCCGGTCGCCATCGTCCGCGGCCTCGCGCTCGATCCGGGGGAAGAAGGGTCGAAATCGCTCATCCGCGATCCGGCGCGAGACCTCTTTCGCTGAGCCCGCAGCACACCTTTCGGGAGGACTGATGAACATCGCGATTCTTGGTGGGACTGGCAAGGAAGGAGCGGGGCTGGCGCTGCGGTGGGCGCAGGCGGGGCACGCGATCATCATCGGGTCGCGCGACGCCGAGCGGGCGCGGGCGAAGGCGACCGAGCTGCGCGATCAGGCGCACAAGCTGCCGATCGTCGGCCACACGAACCTCGAGGCGGCCGAGCTGGGTGAGATCGTCGTGGTCGCGCTGCCCGCCAATGGACTCGCGGCCACGCTGCCCGAGCTGCGCGCGGCGACCGCCAACAAGGTCGTGGTCAGCACGGTGGTGCCGCTGACCTTCGGCGGCCCGCGATTGTTCACGCCGCCGGCCCTCGGCTCCTCGGCCGAGGAGGTCCAGAGCCTCCTGCCCGAGGCCCGCGTGGTCGCGGCCTTCCACCACATCGCCGCCCACGAGCTGGCCGAGACCGATCACCCGATCGAATGCGACCTGCTAATCTGCGGCAAGGACGCGGGGGCCAAGGAAGCGGTCACCTCCCTCGGCGTCTCCCTCGGTCTTCGCGTCCTCGACGTCGGCGCGCTCACCAACGCCGGGCCCATCGAAGGCATCACGGCTCTCCTCGCCACCATCAACCGGCGCTACAAGCTCAAGAACTCCGGCATCAAGATCACCGGCCTCTAACGTGGCCGACTCGACGCGCGAGGCGGCGGGGCCTGGCACCGGGGTGGTAGGGCCGTGCAGGCTGCGTCACCCGTTCGCCCGAATCGCAGTGCTTCGCACTGCGGACGGGACGAAGGGGGCCCACTTCGCCTGCACGGCCCTACCACCCCGGTGCCACCCGCCGGGAGCGCGTACGACACCGCGGGCGCGAATGAGAACGACTGGGCGGTCGGGACGCGTGGGACTCTGCGGTCAGGAGCGGGAGACGGCGAGGCCGAGGTAGATGATCACGAGCGCGAGGAGGATGGTGATCCGGTCGAGCCAGGCGATGGCGCGGAGGGCGGGGGCGGGGTCCTCATTCGTCGCCAGCGCGATGTGGAGGCGGACGAGGTGGGTGAAGTCGCGCTGGGCGGCGACGGCGATCAGGAGGAGGACCAGGATGAGCTTTCCGGCGAGGAGGAGGCCGGCGCCGCTCTGCATCACCCGGTCGAGCGGGCCGAGGCGGGTGACGTTGTAGAGGCCGGTCAGCACCACGAGCCCGAGCGCGGTCCAGCCGATCGGCCGCTGGCGCCGCGCGGCGTCCGCGAACGTGCTCGCCCCCCCGCGCCGAGCCATCGGCAGGAGGATGTGGGCCTGGTACAGCACGCCCCCGAGCCAGATCACCATGCCCAGCAGGTGAACCCAGAGCGCAAGCAGCGTCACGATCTTCACGGCACCGCCTAAAGCTTGTCGGCGACCAGGACGCGGCCCTTGGCGCCGACCGCGGTCTGGCCGTCCTGTCCGCGAATCCGGCCGCGGAGGTCGACGATGTCGCCGCCCAACCGGGCGTGGGGCGTGACCTTGACCACCAGCCACTCGACGCGGACGGTTTCGTCGGCGAACACGGGCCGGCGAAAGCGGAACCAGAACTCCAGGCCGACCATCGCCCCGCGCGCCGAGAAATGCGACGCGGTCAAGCCCATGAGCAGCGCGCTCGTTTGGGACCCGCTGGCGGTGAGCCGTCGATACCGCGTTTCTGCAGCGAAGACGGGATCGAGGTGAACTGGGTTAGGATCTCCGGCCGCCCGAGCGAAAGCCGCCACTTCCGAAGGCGTAAGAGTAACCTCGGTCGAAAACCGCTCGTGCGGATGTGCTCTCATCGGATCGCGATCGGGCCTGAGAGACTCGCTCGCCCAGAGACGTGTACTTCGGCAGGATCGGCCGCTGGGCGACCAGCCGCGATCACTTCACCCAATGTCGGGTTTGTCGAATCCGGACTGCGGAGGCATTGTTCGCTACGCATTGGAGTCGCTCAGCCTAAGTCGACGGTTGACAGATGCAAGATCGCCAGTGAGGGTGATGTCAGCAAGGTCACCCAGCCTGAGCGAGAAGGGCTTGCCAGTTCCAGGAAAGATTGCGATTCGCAACTCGCTTTGGTACGAGAACGCAGAGAATTTCCTGAACACGCCGACCTTGCCGTGATAGGTGTCGCGCTCTACGTATTGCACGAGTCTCCAGGTCAGCTGCAAACCCTGAGCACTAGCCGCGTGTCGTACCCTCCGGAAGAATTCGTCACCGTCGGTGAATACGGCAAACGTATCACCGAACGCGGAGTTCCGAGGATCGACCAAGTCGGATGCATGGCTGGCCCGCAGGGCATACATGCAATACACGTTCACCTGACGCAGCGCATCGCTGCCGAATGTGATCGGCCCACAGATTCCTGGAATCTCATGAAACGCGTCGTCGATTTCCATGGACAGCCTGGCTTTCTGGGGCTGCAGAGACGCCCGTATCCCTTCGTGCTCGTCTGAGCGCAAAGAGCCCGCTTCATACGAAGCGAAATAAGACAGGGGATTCATGTAGAGGTGACCCTCACGAACTAGTTGTTCGATATGCGCGCGCTTGCCGAGTTTGAACAGAGCGAGGACACCATCGTGGCTCGGGGACTCCGGTAGACCCTTATGCGGCCGGGGCGCCGTATCGGCCGAGTCCCGTGACCTGGAGGGCCTACGCAGAACGCCGTCTCCTCGAGGACGTTGTGCGGCGCACGGACTTTGCGACCCGCAGCAATCTGCCCAGCGCCTCGTTCACGGCCTCGGAGGTCGGGAACGCTGCTGCGTTCTCAGGACTCAACACGACCACGTTTGATCCAGCCGCCAGACGGGCGACATATTTCCCCCGCGTAAATCCTGCCGGAAAGTCTGAACGCTTGTACGAACGCCGCATATCAGCTTTGCCCCGGGAACTAGCCTTCTTCATAGAGCCTACGTTCTGCGCGTGTCGCCGCCCGCGCGCTGATGAGGTGGATGAGATCGTCCTGGTCGGTGTGGGCTACGGCAAGAAGCCGCCAACGGTTTGATAGTCCGAACGTGATCCACCGAGACTCGCCGACCGAATGATCGGGATCGGCACCCGTGATCGCGAGAGGGTCGGCGAGGGCAGTGCTGGCTTCCTCGAAGGCAATCTTGTGCTTTTTGAGATTCGCAACCGCCTTGCGCGGATCCCAGGCCACATGCATCGAGTGATTCTACGTCGCTGCGCCTCATCACCCGTCGTTGCTCTTGGGGCCGGCGCAGAGCGCGTCGATCACGGATTCGACGTCGGAGAGGTCGGGGAAGAGGACGTCGGGGGAGCAGGCGGAGAGCTCGTCGCCGGTGTAGCGGCCGGTAGCCACGGCGACGGCCAGCGCGCCCGAGGCGCGGGCGCAATCGACGTCGAGCGGGGTGTCGCCGATGATGGTGACGCGGTCGAAGGGGATGTCGTGGCCGAGCGCTTCGTGGGCGCGACGGCGGGCCACGGCGGGCAGGCGGCGTCGGTCGACGTCGTCGGAGCCGAAGGCGCCCACGCGGAAGAGGGGCCAGAGACCGGTCGACCGCAGCTTCACTCGCGCGCCCGGCTCGATGTTGCCGGTCAGCAGTCCCACCACCGCGTCCTCGCGCGCGCTCAGCGCGCGGACCACGTCACCGACGCCGGGCAGCACGCGCACGCGCGCACCGTCGCCCACCAGCGCGTCGAGCTCGCGGAGGTAGACGTCGAAGTACGTGGTCAAGCGGGCGTGGATGTCCGCCTCGTCCCAGCCGGCCGCGCCGATGAGATCGAGCACGATCCGCGGATCGGTCCGGCCCCGAAAGTCGTACCCATCGATGGCCCCCGTGGTTCCGTAGACCTCCGTGAGCGCGTTGCTCACGGCGGTCCGCCCCACCCCACCCGCGTTGACGAGCGTCCCGTCGATGTCGAACAAGAAGAGTCGCACTAGGGGGCCAGGCGGCGGAGACGGGTGACGATCGTGGGGAGGACGTCGAGGACGACGTCGATCTCCGGGCCGGTCGTCCACCGGCCGAGCGTGAAGCACAGCGCGGATTCGGCGTCGGCTCCGTCGCAGCCGATCGCGCGCAGCACGTGCGAGGGTTGCTGGGTGAGCGACGCGCAGGCCGAGCCCGAGGTCGCGGACACGCCGCGAAAGTCGAGCTCCATCAGCACGGCGTCGGCCTTCACGCCCGGGGTCAGCAGGCTCACGTGGTGCGGAAGACGGCCGGCGCCTCGCGCGCCGGTCAGCCGGCTGTCGGCGACGCGCGCGAGCAGCCCATCGAGCAGCCGATCGCGGAGCACGGTGAGGCGCGCCACCTCGGCGGGACCCTCGGAGCGCGAGAAGTCCGCGGCCACCCCCATGCCCACGATGGCCGGAAGGTTTTCCGTCCCCGCGCGATAGCCCCCCTCCTGGGCTCCGCCCAGGGTGAGCGGGGCGAGCTTGACGTCGCCGCGGATCCACAGCGCGGCCGCGCCCGGCGGTCCGTAGAGATCATTCGACGACAGCGTGAGCAGGTCGATCCCGCACTCGTCCACCGCGAGCGCGACGCGGCCGAGGGCGCCCACCGCGTCGACGTGCAGCGGCACCCCCCGCTCGCGGGTCACGCGGCCGATCTCGCGGATGGGCTGCACGGTGCCGATCTCGCCGCTCGCCGCCGTCACCGACACCAGCGCGGTGTCGCGCCGGATCGCGCGCGCGATCGCGTCGGGATCGACGCGCCCGTCGCCGTCCACCGGGGCCAGCGTCACCGCGAACCCCTGCTTCTCCAGCTCCCGGCAGGCGTTGAGGATCGACACGTGCTCGATGGCCGAGGCCACGACGTGACGGCCCGAGCCCCGCGCGGCGAGTCCGCGGAGGGCGAGGTTGTTGGCCTCGGTGGCGGTGGCCGTGAAGATCACGCCCGCCGGCGCGCCCCCGAACAGACGCGCGACCTTGGCGCGGGCGCCGTCGAGCGAGGCGCGGGCTTCGAGACCGAGCGAATGGGGGGCCGAGGGGTTGCCGACGCCGCCCTCGAGAAACGGGCGCATCACGGCGAGCACGCGGGGATCGACGGGCGCGCACCCGGCGTAGTCCAGGTAGACGCGGCTCACCGCCTCCGCGGCGCGGTTACCGACTCTTCCTGACGACGAAGCGGAAGACCGCGCCATTTCGCTCCACGGCCACGAGCTCGTGACCCGTGCGTCCGGTCCAGCTCTTCATGTCCGCCTCGGAGGCGGGGTCGTCGGAGAGCATCTCGAGCAGCTGGCCGACCGCCATGACCCGCAAGGCCTCGCGGGTCTTGAGGATCGGCATCGGGCAGAAGAGACCCACGCAGTCCAGGACCTTGCTGGGGGCGTCAGGCATAACTGTGTGAAAATTCTGACATTGACTCGCGCGCGCAGCAACTAGAATAATCCCGTGATGGTTGACGCTTCGCAGTCCGACGTCGCCGCCGCGGGACGGCGGCTCAAGACCAGGATCTATCTCGCCCTCGCGCTCTCGTCGGTGTTGCCGCTCGTCATGCTCGCGCTGGTGGCCCACGTGTACGTGCTGCCGCTGATGAATCCCGCGGACTCCTCCCGCGTGTTCACGCTCATGGGGTTGCTCTTCGTGGCCCTGATCACCAGCGTGACCGGCAGCTACGTGATCTGGGATCTCGGGCGGGTCGTCGAGCGTCTGGCCACGCTGCTCTCCGAGCAGCGCGGCATCGGCGAATTGGCCGAGCGCGGCGACGACGTCGGCACGATCATGAGCTCCTTCAGCCGCATGCTGGAGACCGTCGAGCGGCAAGCCACCGAGATCAACAGCTTCGCCATGCGGCTCGACGCCGCCTACAAGGAGCTGGAGAGCACCAACGTCCGGCTGAAGGAGACGTCGTTCAAGGACGACGTGACCGGGCTCTACAACCGCCGCTTCTTCTCCGTCCGCCTCGAAGAAGAGATGTCCCGCTACCGGCGCTTCAACCACCCGGTCTCGCTCGTGCTCATGGACCTGGACGGCTTCAAGGCCGTCAACGACGAGATGGGGCACATGGTGGGCGACGAGACCCTACGCGACATCGGCCAGATCCTGATGAAGCACTCGCGCGGCATCAACGTGGTGTGCCGCTACGGCGGCGACGAGTTCGCGGTGCTGCTGGTGGAGACGTCCAAGGCCGGCGCCCAGCTCTACGCCGATCGCATCCGGCAGATCATCGAGAGCTATCCGTTCTCGCACCGGCGGCCCATCACCGCGAGCTTCGGCATCGCGAGCCTGCCCGACGAAGAGGCGACGACGTCCGAGCACCTCATCCGGGCCGCCGACGAGGCCCTCTACGCGGCCAAGCGGGCCGGCAAAAACCAGGTGGCGGCGGCGCTGCCTCACAAGGAGAGCTAGTGGACAACCGCGAGATCCTGATCGTCGACGACGACGCCCAGGTCCGGGAGGTGCTGCACCAGATCTTCCTGTCCGCGAGCTTCCGCTGCCTTCAGGCCGCCGACGGCCAGGAAGGGCTGGAGATCTTCCGCGCCTCCCGACCCCCCCTCATCGTGACCGACCTCAAGATGCCCGTGATGGACGGCATCGGCCTCCTCGAGGGCGTGCGCCGCGAGGACGAGGACACCGCCGTCATCGTGCTCACCGGCGCGCCCGAGATCAAGACCGCGATCGAGAGCCTCAAGCTCGGCGCCTACGACTTCATCATGAAGCCCGTCAACGTCGACCAGTTGCTGTTCGCCGCCGATCGCGCCCTGGAGCACCGCCAGCTCCTGATCGAACGGCGCGAATACCACGAGCTGCTCGAGCGGCGGGTCGCGGAAGCCACCCGTGACCTCCAGGACGCCTACCGCGCGACCCTCGAGGCGCTGGGTTCCGCGCTCGATTCCCGCGACGTGGGGACCGAGTCGCATTCCCGCCGGGTGCACGGCTACGCGCTGGCCACCGCGCGCGTCTACGGCGTGCCCGAGGCCGACATCCCCGACCTCGAGCACGGCGTGCTCCTGCACGACATCGGCAAGATCGGGATCCCGGACGCGATCCTGCTCAAGCCCGGTCCGCTCACGCCCGATGAATGGAAAACGATGCGCCGCCACCCGGAGATCGGCAAGCGCCTGATCCAGAACGTCCCGTTCCTGAAGGGGGCGATTCCGATCGTCTTCTGCCACCACGAAAAGTGGGACGGGTCAGGCTATCCCCGCGGCCTCAAGGGCGAGGAGATCCCCCTGGGCGCGCGCATCTTCGCGGTCGTGGACGCGTTCGACGCGATGACCTTCGACCGGCCGTACTCGAAGGCCGTCCCCTTCGAGGCCGCTTACACCGAGATCAAGCGCTGCGGCGGCACCCACTTCGACCCTTCGGTCGTCGAAGCGTTTCTCCGCGTCCCCAAGAAGCTGCTGGAAGACATCCGCAGGAAGAGCGTCGAGTAGGATTCGGAGGGGGCGGCGCACAGGCGTGCCTTCGGCGCGACGCCCCCCTCCGAGTTGGTTCAGGCTTTCAGATATTTCTCGAACCAGTTGGTGCAGCGCTTCCAGGCGTCGGCGGCGGCAGCGGCGTTGTAGGACGGGCGGTAGTCGGCGTGGAAGCCGTGGCCGGCGCCCGGGTAGACCACGATCTCCACGTTCTGATTGCCCGCCTGCTTGAGCAGCTCGCCGAACTTCTTGGCGTCTTCGGGCTTGGGGTTCTGGTCGGTCTCGCCGAAGAGCCCGAGGAACGGGATCTTGATGTCCTTGACCACGTCGAAGCCGGTCTTGTCGCCCGCCGGGTCCTTGTAGGGGCGAGCCGGCGGCCCGTACCACGCCACCGCCGCCTTCATGTCGGGATTGGCGGCCGCGATCTGCATCGTGGTCGACCCGCCCCAGCACCAGCCCGTCACCCCGGCGCGGTCCTTCCGCACGTTCGGCCGGGTCTTGGCCCAGTCGACCGCGGCCTGGGTGTCGCCCAGCATCTGGGCGCGCGGGACGGCGAGTACGATCTTGAGCACGTCCGGCACGTTCGGGATGCTCTTGACGTCGCCCTCGCGCTCGAACAGCTCGGGCGCCACCGCGTGGTAGCCCTCCTTGGCGAAGCGGCGGGCGCAATCCCGGATGTACTCGTGCGCCCCCCAGATCTCCGAGACCACGAGCAGGATCGGATGGTTGGTGCCGCTCGCGGGGTACGCCTCGTACACGGTCATGTTGTGGCTACCGACCTTGACCTTCTGGTCGCCGGCGACGATCCCCTGGGTGTCGGTCTTGATCGCCTGGGCCAGCACCGTCTCGACCGACAGCGCATAGCCCGCCGCGGCGGCGGCGGTGGTTCCGACCTTGAGCATATCCCGACGCGTCAGCCCCTGTTCCGTGATGGCCATCGGCATCCTCCTTGGTGGACGTTACGAAAGGGTTGGGGTGAGCGGCAGCCTACCACGCCGGGCGCGGGCCCAAACACCCACCGCCTCTAACATCAACGCGTCAGCGCGCCCGCGGTTCCCTCAAAGCGACCGGATCACCAGCCAGAGACCGGTGGCGGCGAGGAAGACGAGGACCGCCCGGTTGAAGCGGCGCTGGTCCAGGCGGTCCTGGACCTGAAGGCCGGCGTAGAAGCCGACCAGCGCGACCGCAGTGAGCCCGAGCGACAGGCGGAAGAGGCTCCAGGACATCAGGCCGAAGTGCGAGACCGCGGCGAGTTGCACGATCTTGAGCGTCACGAAGCTCAGCGCGATCGAGCGGATGAACTCGTGCTTGGGCAGACCGAGCGCGTAGAAGAAGATGACCAGCGCCGTCCCCGGCGTGTTGGTGAGCCCGCCCACGACGCCGGACACGAAGCCGGCGAGCGGGCCGAGCGGGCGCTCCCATCGCGGGGGCAGTCGGGGCGAGAACGACGTCGCGTTGAGCGCGACGAACGCGAGCGTGAAGAGCCCGAGGACGAGCGTGGCCACCCACGCCGGCAACATGACGAGCAGCTTGGTTCCCAGCACGATACCGACGCCGCCGGCGAGGAGGACGAAGAACAGCCGGCGCGCGGTGGCCAGCAGCTGCCCGCGCCGGGCCATCTGGTAGCCGTCCATCACGATGTTGGGCACGATGACGAGCGCGACCGCCGTCTTCACGTCGACGAAGAGCGCGAGCAAGGTCGTCGAGGTGGTGGGGAAGCCGAAGCCAACGATACCCTTGAGGAACGCGGCCACCAGCACGACCGCCACGCTGCTGAGGACCGTGACGAGATCGGGCATGGACTACGCGCTCGGGGGGGCCGCCGCGAGCCCTGGCACTCGCGGAGCGCCACGGCTCCGCCGCGGCGCGAAGCGCGGGGGGTTTGGGGGGCCCGCAGCTAGGCCCCCCAATTCGGTCAACCCGCGAGAGCGCGGCGCAAGGCCTCCGCCGGATGGAGCGCGCGGCGTCCCGCGAGATGCGCGATCTGCTGCCGGCACGAGATGCCGGGGGCGACCACGTCGGTGTCGGCGGGCGCCGCCTTGACCGCGGGGGCGAGCCGCCGGTTGCCGAGCGAGACCGAAAGGTCGTAGTGCTCGCGCTCGAAGCCGAACGAGCCGGCCATCCCGCAGCAGCCGGAATCGACCTCGCTGACCTCGTAGCCGGCCCACCGCAGCACGGCCACGGTGGGCGCGGTGCCGACCATCGCCTTCTGGTGACAGTGACCGTGGAGCAGGGCCTTCTTGCCGTGGCCCGCGAACGAAAGCGTGAGCCCGCGCTCGCGCTCGCGCAGCAGGAACTGCTCGAGCAACGCACTCGCCTCCGCGACGATTCGGGCGTCGTCGGTGCGCAGGAGGTCGACGTATTCGTCCTTGAGGGTGAGCAGACACGACGGCTCGAGCCCCACGATGGCCACGCCGCGCCGCGCGTAGGGGGCCAGCCGCTCGACGTTCCAGGCGGCGTGCTCGCGCGCGACGTCGAGCATGCCCTTGGAGATCAGCGGCCGCCCGCAGCACTTGCGGTCGACGAGGACCACCCGATACCCCGCGGCCTCCAGCAGCTCCACCGCCGCGCGGCCGATCTCCGGCGTGTTGTACGTGACGAACGTGTCGTGGAAGAGCACGACCTCGCCCCGCGGCGCCGGGGCCGGGGCCGAGCGGCGCGCGAACCAATCGGTGAAGGTCTGGCCGGCCAGCGGAGGCAGCGGCCGGCGGCGATCGATGCCCGCGACCTTCTCGAGCAGCCATCGGCTCACGGGCAGCGCGGACAGCGCGTTGAACAGGCCGGGCAGCCGGGCGCCGATCGCGTTCAGCGTGGCGATGTGGCCGAACAGCCGGTTGCGCAGGGGCAGGCCGTTGGCCTGGTGATAGTGGTGCAGGAACTCGTACTTGAGCTTGGCCATGTCGACGTTGGCCGGACACTCGGCCTTGCAGCCCTTGCACTCGAGACAGAGGTCCATCACCTCGTAGAGCCGGCGGCCCGTGAACTCGGCGGCCGGCAGGCGGCCCGACAGCACCGCGCGCAGCGCGTTGGCCCGTCCGCGCGTGGAGTGCTCCTCGTCGCGCGTGGCCATGTACGAGGGACACATCGTGCCCTCGAGCTTCTTGCGACACTCCCCGACCCCGTTGCACATCTCCACGGCCGCGGCGAAGCCGCCCTGCTTGCTGAAGTCCAGCAGGGTGACGGGCTCCCACGTCTGGTAGCCGGCGCCGTAGCGCAGGCTCTCGGTGACGTCGGTCCGGCCGACGATGTTGCCGGGGTTCAGCCGGTCGTCGGGATCGAACGCCCGCTTCAGCTCGCGGAAGGCCCGCATGATCTTGGGCCCGTACATGCGCTCCAGGAACGGGCTGCGCGCGCGGCCGTCCCCGTGCTCGCTCGAGATCGTCCCGTTGAACTCCACGACCAGGTCGGTGATCTCGTCGGCGATCTCGCGGACCTGCTGGATCCCGCGCGCGTTCTTGAGATTGATGGCCGGCCGGATGTGCAGGCAGCCGACCGAGCAATGGCCGTAGTAGGCGCCCTCCACCCCGTGGCGCGCGAAGATCTCCCGGAAGCGGGTCACGAACTTGGCGAGATCTTTCGGTGGCACCGCCGTGTCCTCCACGAAGGCCAGCGGCTTGGCGTCGCCGTGGGTGCCGAACAGGAGGCCGAGCCCGGCCTTGCGCAGCTTCCAGATCTCACCCTGCTCGCGCGCGTCGAGGGCCACCGTGGACGCGTACCCGAAGCGCTCGCGCTGGCGCCGGGCCTCCAGCGCGTCGATCCTGGCCCGGACGTCCTCCGCGGTGTCGCCCGCGTACTCCACGATGAGGATCGCCGCGGGATCGCCCTGCACGAAGCCCATGCGCTTGGACTGCTCGATGTTGCCCCGCGCGAGATCGAGGATCATCTTGTCGGTCAGCTCGACCGCGTAGGGGTCCGATTCCAGGATCGCCTGCGAGCACTCCAGCGCCTCCTGGATGTCGTGGTAGTGGATGACGTCGAGCGCGGTGTGCTTGGGCCGGTCGACCAGCCGCATCTTGGCCTCGAGCACGGTGACGAACGTGCCCTCGGAGCCGGTGACCAGCCTGGCCATGCTGAACGGGCGCGGGGCCGCGTTGCCGCCGCCGGCCAGCGAGTGCGGCCGCACGCACACGCCGATCAGCTCGTTCAGGTTGTAGCCGGCCACGCGCCGCCACTGCGCGGGATAGCGGGCGCGGATCTCGTCCGCGTAGGTCTCACGCACCCGCGCCACCTCCCGATAGATCGCGCCCTCCAGGGTCTGCAACCGGCACTTGGCCTCGAAGGCGTCCGGCGTGATCTCACCGAAGACGGCCTTGCTGCCGTCGGAGAGCAGCACGGTCATCTCGATCACGTGGTCGACGGTGAGGCCCCACGCGATCGAGTGCGAGCCGCCCGAATTGTTGCCGAGCATGCCGCCCACGGTGGCCCGGTTCGAGGTGGACGTGTCGGGACCGAAGAGCAGGCCGAGGGGCCGGACGTGGACGTTCAGCTCGTCCTGCACCACGCCGGGCTGAACGCGCGCCCACTTCTCCTCGCGGTTGACCTCGAGGATCTCTCCCATGTAGCGCGAGAAGTCGAGCACGAGCGCGTGGTTGACGGTCTGCCCGGTGAGCGACGTCCCGCCGCCGCGGGAAAGGATCGCCACGCCGTTCCGGCTCGCCAGCTCCAGCGCGGCCTGGACGTCGTCGGCGTCGCGCGGGATGACCACGCCCACCGGCTCGACCTGGTACATCGACGCGTCGGTGGAATAGAGCAGGCGCGAGCCCTGATCGAAGCGGACGTCGCCCCTGATGACTCTGCGGAGTTCGTGCTCGAGGTCGTTCACGCGGCTATTATAGCGTCGTGACGCTGCTGCTCGCGCTGACCCTCGCCCTCGTGTCCGCCGTTCCGGCGTTCGCCGCGCCCGCCGCCCCGGGCTTTCGCGTCAAGCTGTTCGACTCGCCACAGACGTTCGATCTGCGGGAGATGATGGGCAAGAAGGTCGTGGTGCTCCGCTTCCAGGCGTCGTACTGCAAGCCGTGCGTGAAGGAATCGGAGGCGTTCTCGCGGCTGGTCGACCGCTATCGCGGCCGCGAGGTCGAGTTCCTCGCCCTGCACGTCCAGGACACGACCGCCGAGGTCAAGCGCTTCGCGCGCGATCACCGGGTCAATTACGCGCTCGCGCTGGACCCCAAGCTCACGATCGGCAATCGCTACGGCGCGAAGCGCACGCCGTACACCGTCGTCATCGACCGCAAGGGCGAGATCGCCGCCCGCCTGGCCGGCGAGTCCGCGGTCGCGCGCCTCCCCCGCGTCCTCGACGACGCCCTCCGCCGCGGCCCCGCGAAGCCCTAGACGTCTCCTAGGCGAGGAGGACGGCGCGGGCCTCGGCCCAGTTCTGGAGCCGGTCTTCCTTGCCGTTCCAGCCGCCGTTGATCTTGAAGCTGATCTGGTTGAAGCTCGCCTCGTCGCCGACGTCGGCCAGGGCGTTCAGTCCGTGGCTGGCCCAGAACCAGCCCGCGGACAGGGCCGCGTGCGGCGGCAGCGAGACCTGGTCGGGCGTGGTCAGCACCGAGGGATCCGCCACCGCCACCGAGTACGCCAGGTAGTTGGCGCGGCCGGTGATCTGGATCAGCCCCCGTCCGCGAAACCGCCAGCCGTCCCCGCTGGCCTCGTCGCCGTTGCCGTTGCGGTTGGCGTAGACGTGGTTGGCGATCTTCTCCGGCTGCCGGTTGTAGGTCTGGGCGGACGCGTCGGTCGTGAAACGCGTGGGCCACGTCTTCCGGAGACCCTGCCAGGAGAAGTTCAGGTTCTCCTCCGTGGTGCGGAAGTCGCCCGACTCGTGGGCGATCTGGGCCAGGAACGCGGCGATCCGGCTCGGCGTGTTGATCTCGAACCTCTCCAGGGTCTCGTCCAGGGACTCGACGTACTTGGTGAGGTCGTCCGGGCGCGCGCTCGGCACGGCCTTGCGCAGCTGGTCGATCGTGATCACGCTCATTGCAGGCCTCCTCCTGGTGTGTCTGGAGCACCCTCTTTCGGTGCCTGTAGGCGATTGTCGGCGCCGGCCGTGACCGTTGTCAACCGCGGCGCCGGGACTCGTAGAGCACGAGGGCGGCGGCGCCCCGCATGGTCACGCGCTTGTCGCCGGGCTCGATGCTCACGCGGGTGGCCGCCAGCGCGCGCTTCAGCGCGTACTCGCCGGCCGCCTCGAGAATGCTCGCCTGGAGCGGCGCGTACGCGTGGGCCACCCCGCCGGTCACCAGCACGACCTCCGGATTGAGACCATTCACCACGGTGCCGATCATCGCGCCCAGCGCCCGGCACGCCTCGTCGACGATCGCCGCCGCTGCGGGGTCGCCCTCGGCGGCGCGCGCGAACACGAGTGGCGCTCCGATGGCCGCGATGTCACCGCCGACCGCGGCCGCGAGTCCGGCGCCCGACGGCAGCGCGGCCCGTTCACGCGCCGCCTCCGCGATGCCGCGGCCGCTCGCGTAGACGGCCAGACATCCGCGGCCGCCGCACCAGCAGGGCTTGCCGTCGAACTTCACCGGCGTGTGCCCGAACTCTCCACCGAAGCCGGAGGCGCCGCGCACGAGTCGCCCGTCGAGCACGATGCCGGAGCCGAACCCGGTTCCCGGCGCCAGCACCACGAGAGACTTGACGCCCCGCCACCGGCCGAACGTCCATTCCCCGAGGGCCAGCGCGTTGACGTCATTGTCGATGAACACGGACGTGCCGAATCGCTCAGCGAGCATCGCGGCCACCGGCTGGCCGGCCAGCTCGGGAACGTGAGGGATCTCGTCACCGACCACCCCACGCTCGGCGTCGATGATCCCGGGCAAGCCGAGCCCGATACCGTCGATGGCGACCTCGCGAGCGCGCGCTTCTGCTTGGATGGTCTCGACCAGCGCGACGATGGTCTCGAGCGCCCGGCCCGCTCCCCTGGCGTGAGTCGGCGACTGCGCCTCGACCAACACCTCCCCTGTCGACGTCACCAGCCCCGCCGCCGTGGTCGTCCCTCCCACGTCGACGCCGAGCATCGCCCTCATCGAATTACAGGTTTTCGAAGTTGCAGAGGCGGATGCCGAGAGCTTCCACGGCGCCGCGAGCTGGCGGCGTGCCGAGCCCGATCAGCTCGGCTTCGCGCTGGCGCGCGTAGCGACTGTAGGCGAGGTCGTCGTCGAACCAGCCGGGGTGCGCCATGAACTCCGACAGCCCCGGCGGCAACGCGCGCAGATGAGCGAGCGTCCGCGCGGGGGTCCAGTACGCGTCGGGCCCGGATTCGCCGAAGAAGTGGTCGGGGGTCCTGAGCCCCGCGCCGCGGGCGCGCGCGCGCGCCGTCGCGTCCTGGCTGCGCACGGGCACGCCGAGACGGCGCGCGGTGGCGAGCACGCTCTCCCGGACCGGCGAGAGCAGTCCGACGTGATGGTGCGTGTCGAGATGGGTCGGCGGGCACCTGAACAGATCGTGGAACCGCTCGACCTGAGCGGCGATCTCGGCGTCGACGTCACGGCGATCGGCGCGGGCGGCGGCCCGGCGCGCGTCGCGCACGAAGCGCCCGCCCTCGTCGACCAGCGACGCGCCCGACGTCAGCGGCCGCCCGAGCGTGAGATTGACGTGCAGGCCGATCCCGAGCCCGGAGTCCCGCGCCCGCGCCACGTGGTCGGACTCGATCCGCGAGGTCACCAGCGCGGTCGTGCTGGTGACGATGCCGTGACGGTGCGCGGCCAGGATGCCCTCGCTCACGCCCCGCGTGAGGCCGAAGTCGTCGGCGTTGACGATCAACCGCCGGTTCACTTCGGCAGCCTCCCCTGTACGATCACGCGCTCGACCGTCGCGGGTGGGCCGGTGCGCGGGATCGTGCCCTCGGCGTCGAGGTCGCGCAGATGGTCGAGACGCTCGAAGCCGAGGCGCGGAAACGACTGGACTTCGGTGGCCAAAACGGTCGCGACGAACCCCGCGGCCTCCAGCTTGGCGAACGCCTGCTTGCGCCCGAGAAACGCGAAGATGCTGAAGACCAGGCGACCGCCCGGGTCGAGATGGTCGGCCGCTCCCGCGATGACCCGCTCGAGCAGCGCCCAGCCGTCGAGGCCGCCGTTGTCGGCGGCGGCCACGGGATCGTCGCGCTCGCGCCCCGGCGGGGTGGGCATCTGCGGTGGGTTGGTGGCGATGAGGTCGAAGCGCTCGCCCGTCACCGGCGCGTAGCAGTCGCCGACCCGCGCGTCGACGGTCACGCCGTTCAGCGCCGCGTTGGTCCGGACGGCCTCGACGGCCTGGGGGAGGACGTCGGTGGCGACGACCCGCGCTCCCGCCCGCGCCGCCAGCACCGCGGCCAGCCCGAAGCCCGCGCCGATCTCCAGCACCCGCTCGCCGGGAGATACCGAAAGGTTTCTCGAGAAGAACAGCGATCCGGCCTTGGGCGGCTGCACGGCGTCGCCGACCCGGAACACGCAGCCGCGCCAAGTGAAGAGGAGCAGGCCCGCGTCATCGGGCGGGCTACCGGCCAAGGACTTTCCGGAAGTAGAGGCGCATCGCCTCCTTGAGCTGGGCGCGGGCGCCCGCCTGGGTCTGGGCGTCCTCGAGCTGCTCGATGTCGATCTGGAGCGGCACGCCTTCCTTCTTGATCCCGTCCAGCTCGGCGGTGAGTCCGCACCGCTCGTCGGACTCGGTGAACACGATCTTGGCGCGGCTGAACGTCCCGTCGTCCCGCGCGATCTGCTCCACAATCTCGACGATCACGCGCTTGATCGCCTCCGCCTCCCCCGCCGGCACCGTCGAAAACGCCGCCGTCAGACTCACCTCAGCCATCGTGCGTCTCCATGTCCCCTCTCCCGACGCTTATGATTCAAGACGCTGCACGCGCTCCCGGCGGGTGGCACCGGGGTCGCCCCACACGCGGAGCGTAGTGGGACCCCTTCGTCCCGTGCGCAGTGCGAAGCACTGCGCTTCGGGCGAACGGGTGACGGAGCTCCGCGTGTGGGGCGACCCCGGTGCCAGGCCCCGCCGCCTCGCGCGATCGCATTCACGACGAATCCCCGTCAGTGCCCGGCCGCGGCGGCCGGACGCAAGTGATCGAGACCGGCCTCCAGCCCCTTGTCGGTGATCCGCACGCCGATCGGCTTGGCAAACTGGAGCGTGGCGAACGTCTCCTCGCGGGGAACGACGGAATGACCGCGCCGACGCAGCCCGCCGATCACCTTGTCGCCGACGCGCTGGTCGATCCACACGTCGCCGCCCTCGGTGTGCAGGCGAGGCGCCTCCACCGCGGCCTGGAACGCGCACCGCCGATCGATCAGGGTCGCGAGCACCTGCGGGACCGCCGAGACGATGCGGCGCCCACCGGGAGCGCCCAGCGTCAGGTACGGCCGGCCGCGGCGGAAGCCGAGGACCGGCGTCATGTTGCAGAGCACGCGCCGGCGCGGCCCCACCGAGTTCGGCCGCGCGGTCTCCGGGTCGAACCACAGCATCGCGTTGTTGAGCAGGATCCCCGTTCCCGGCACGACCATGCGCGAGCCGAACAGGGACACCGCCGTGTGCGTGAGGGAGACCATGTTCCGGTGGCGATCGATCACGCCGACGTGCGTGGTGCAATCGAGGGCGGGCCGGTGATCCGCGAAGTGGCGCGCTCGCGGGCCGCGCCCGACCGCCGCGCGTCCCGACGGGAGCGAGCCGGCGCGTCGTGACCCGGCCGCGGCGACCGCCGGCTTGCCGCGCGAGCGACGGATGTCCGTCGCGACCTCGCGCGCGTACTCCTTCGAGGCCAGCCGCTCCCACGGCGCCTTGACCTCCGCGGGATCACCGAGCAGGGCCAGACGGTCGAGGAAGGCGCGCGCGGTCGCGTGGGCGCGGACGTGCAGGCCCTCCACGGTGTCGCCGGCGACGCTGGCCGCCGGGAACTGTTCGAGGATGTTCAGGATCTCGAGCGCGGTGACCCCGCCGGTGGGGCCGGCCGACCACGCCAGGTCGACGTCGCGATACTGTCCCCAGAGCGGGACGTCGACCCGCGCCGAGTATTCGGCCAGGTCCGCGCGCGTGAGCGGGCCGCCTGTGGCCCGCATGTGGTCGTCGATGGCCTGGGCGATCGCGCCGCGATAGAAGGCGTCGGCGCCGTCGTGGGCGATCAGCTCGAGCGTGCGCGCCAGGTCCGGATACGTCGCCCGGTCGCCGGGCTCCAGGTGGGTCGGCCGGTAGATGCCGCGGCCGCGCAGATACACTCTCGCCGACTCGGGAAACGCGCTGAGCTCCTCGATGAACCGCGCCGTCGTGAGCGCCTGGTACCAGTCGTGGACGAACCCGTCTCGGGCGAGCGCGATGGCCGGGCGCAGCACGTCGGCCAGCTCCATGGTGCCGAAGCGCTCCAGGGCCAGCGTCAGGCCCGCCACCGAGCCGGGAACGGCGACGGCGCGCGGGCCGACCACGTTGGCGTCGTCCTGGACGCGCGGCCACGCGAAGAGCTCGGAGACGCCGCCCCCCACCACCCGGTACATGCCGTCGTAGGCCGCGGCCGGGGCCACCGCGTTGAAATCAACGGTGAGGGTCTCGCTCTCGCTCGCCAGGTGGACCAGCATGGTCCCCGCGCCGCCGATGGTGCTCATGAAGGGCTCGACGACCGTCATCGCGAACGCGGTGGCGACGGCGGCATCGATGGCGTTGCCGCCACGGGCCAGGATCGCCCCGCCGACCTCCGCGCCCAACGGATGCTCGGCCACCACGAGACCACGCGAAGTCAGCGGGGTCTTCTTGGTCACCACCAGCTCGGAACGGATCATCTCCTCTCCCTTCGGGCGCTCAGCGCGGCTGATATTGCGTGATGTCCACGAGACGGATGCCGTCGAAGTAGAACCGCCATCCCATGGGGTAGACCCATGCCTCGGTCGCGTGCGGCTGGACGTCGGGCCAGTACTTGCCGGCGAGCTTTTCGATCTCGCCCGCGTCGGTCGTGGTCCGCTGCGGCGCGCCGAGCAGGATCACGACCTGTTCCTTCGACATGCCGACCGCGGCTTGACGGGCGGACCGGAAGGTCAACACCCCGAGCGAGTTCGCGTACTCCTGATCCTTGGCAAGGTAGCGGGTGATCGCGAGATCCAGCTGACGCTCCCAGTGCGTCCGCTCCTCGAACGTGGGCTCGCGTCCGTTGGCCTCCGCCACCCGGTACACCCACAACTCCTCGGCCAGGGGTCCTTGGGTCGTCCGCTGCTCGAGGGCCGCCTTACTGCCGGACGCACACGCAACCGCCGCCAGCACGACCGCGAGGACAACCCCGACCCCTTTCACGCCCGTCAGAATACCAGGCGACCGCGTCGGGGGTATGCGGTGTGC
>DATHGT010000257.1:0-7896 GCA_035317605.1 Candidatus Acidiferrum sp.
GCCGAGGGCGCGGGGCCGGGCCAGGATCTCGCCGGCGATGGTCTCTTTGTTCGACGTGTACTCGCCATAGAGGTTGTTCTCGCAGACGTAGATGACCGGCAGCTTCCACAGCGCGGCCATGTTCATGGTCTCGTAGAGCAGGCCCTGGCCCAGCGCGCCGTCGCCGAAGAAGCACGCGGCCACCTGATCGGTGCCGCGCATCTTGGCCGAGAGCGCAGCGCCGGTGGCGATGCCGGCCGAGCCGCCCACGATCGCGTTGGCGCCGAGGTTGCCGGTGTCGGGATCGGCGATGTGCATCGAGCCGCCCTTGCCGCGGCAGTAGCCCGACTCCTTGCCGAGCAGCTCCGCGAACATCCGGTCGACCGACGCGCCCTTGGCCAGGCAGTGGCCGTGGCCGCGGTGCGTGCTGGTGATGATGTCGTCGCGCCGGAGCGCCTCGCACACGCCGACCGCCACCGCCTCCTGACCGACGTAGAGATGGGCCAGACCCGGCATCTTGGCGCTCTTGTACAGCTCGTTCACCTGCTCGTCGAAGGCGCGGATCTTCGCCATCTGGCGGTACATGTGCAGGTGCTGCTCCAGCTCCATCCGCGGCTCGATCGCCCGGTCCGTCATTGCTCAGATCCTCCGTTCAGACTTGACGTGAGGCTCCTCTACCTCGGGCTTAGAGTCAAGAAGGGAGGCGCGACCTGACCTGGACCGCGATCCGCACCACTCGAGGCACCAGCGAAGCGGAGGCGTGGGCCCTCGTGCTGGCCTCGGCCGGCATCCCGCATCGTCTCGATCCGACCGGTGAGGGCTTGACGCTGAGCGTTCCCGAGGAGGAGGCGGGTCGCGCGCGCGAGGCGCTCGACGCCCTTGACGCCGAGGAACGCGCGCACGCCCGACCCCCGGTCGCCCCCGACCGACCCGTGCCGTGGGTCCTCGGCATCGCGGTCGGCTTGCTCATGCTCGAGGGCTTCGTGATCACGGGCCCACCGGCGGGCGGCTCGCGCTGGTTCGAGCGCGGCGCGGCGATCGCCGGCCTGATGCGCGCGGAGCCGTGGCGGTCGGTGACCGCGCTGACCCTGCACCTTGACGTCGCCCACGTCGCGGGCAACGCGCTGGCGACCGCCGTGCTGCTGCCCGCGGTCGCTCAGCGGCTCGGCGCCGGCGCAGGACTCCTTCTCGTGGTGCTCGCGGGTGCTGCGGGCAACGTGCTCGCGGCGATGACCCATGCGCCTGACCACTCGGCCGTCGGCGCATCGACCGCCACGTTCGCCGCCATTGGGATGCTCGGAACCCTACGTCTTTTTTCTGGCCCCGCTGGCGAACACACGAGG
Source organism: Candidatus Acidiferrum sp. (assembly GCA_035317605.1). GTDB lineage: Bacteria > Methylomirabilota > Methylomirabilia > Rokubacteriales > CSP1-6 > DATHGT01. Next base: position 1,323 of record DATHGT010000257.1, read on the forward strand.
TGGAAGTCGTGGACGGTCCCCGCGGCCAGCCTGCTCTTGCTCGTTCTCCTCGGGGCCGGCCGGGGCGCGGACGTGCTCGCTCACGTGATGGGCTTTGGGAGCGGCGCGGTCTTCGGGCTCGTCGGTGCGGTCAGCCGGCAACCACTCGGTCCAGCCCTCCAGTGGACGCTCGGCACCGTCACCGCGGCGATCATCGCCGCCTGCTGGCTCCGCGCCCTCCTGTGAGGCCTGACTCGATGAACGGTGGGGGGTCGGGCCGCCCAGGCTTTCCTGGGCGGCCCTCCGTGTTACGCCTTGCGGACGTTGGTGGCCTGCAGGCCCTTGGGCCCGCGGGTCACGTCGAACTCCACGCTGTCGCCCTCGGCGAGCGACTTGAAGCCGGAGCCCGCGATCGCGCTGAAGTGCACGAACACGTCCTCTCCGCCGTCCTGCGTGATGAATCCGAATCCCTTGGCGTCGTTGAACCACTTCACTTTTCCGCTTGCCATGCTGCAGTACCTTCCTTTGGGCTTCTCGCCCTGTGTGTGCTCTCGCCCCAGGGCGAGGTTTGCCTCGTATCGAGGCAAATGAAAAACGCCACGCGAACTGGGTCTCGCGCGGCGTCACATGTACGTCTTGCTCCGAACCAGAAGCAGGGGGAGGATACCACGGATTCGGGATTTTGCACCTGTGATAGTCTGCGCGCGCCTCGGAATCCGCCGCCGGGTGCGGCTGAGTGAAGGAGAGCACGATGAGCACGGCTGACGACAAGGGCGTGGCGTTCGTGGGATGCGAAGGCAAGACCACGGCGGCGGCCCAGACGCAGGGACGGCGGCGCGAAGTCGTGGTGAGCGGAAAGCGCGTCAGGACCGTCGACATCCACGCGCACTGCGCGGTGCCCGAGGCCAAGGCCATGCTGGGCGAGGAGATGGAGCCCGCGCTCTTGATGTCCAAGCCCGTCGACCGCCTGCGCGCGATGGACGAGCAGGGCATCGACGTCGAGGCGCTCAGCATCAACCCGTTCTGGTACGAGGCGGACCGGGACGTCGCCGAGAAGCTGATCGCGCTCCAGAACGAGAAGCTCGCCGAGATCTGCGCGGCCATCCCGGACCGCTTCGTGGCCTTCGCCACCGTCGCGCTCCAGCATCCGGATCTCGCGGTCAAGCAGGTCGAAGACGGGGTCAAGAAGTACGGGCTGCGCGGCGTCTCGACGGGCGGCAGCGTCAACGGGATGGAGCTGGCGGATCCGAAGCTGCATCCGTTCTGGGCCAAGGTCGAGCAGCTCGGCGCGCTCGTCTTCATCCACCCGCAGGGGACGCCCGAGCTGGAGGAGACCAGCCGGCTCGGCGGCAGCGGCGGCCTCACCAACGCCATCGGCAACCCGCTGGAGACCACCATCGCGCTCTCGCACCTGATCTTCGAGGGCACGCTCGATCGCTACCCCGGCCTCAAGATCTGCGCGGCCCACGGCGGCGGCTACCTGCCGTCCTACGGCCCGCGCTCCGACGCGATCTGCAACACGTTCCCCCATCGGATCACCGTGAAGCTCAAGAAGAAGCCGACCGAGTATCTCCGCCAGATGTACTACGACACGATCGTCTTCACGCCCGAAGCGCTCCGCCACCTGGCCGCCGAAGCCGGCCCCGGCCAGATCGTGATGGGTACCGATTATCCGTATCCGTGGACGAGCACCTCGGTCGACCACATCCTCAACACGCCCGGCCTCAGCGACGCCGACAAGGTCGCGATGCTCGGCGACACCGCCGCCAAGCTCCTGGGTATTTGACCGACATGGCGGGCTCCGGCAAAGCCGTGGCGGCCCTCGGGACTAATGGGGCTCGCGGAATTGGTTGAGGGGCTCGCGTCGGGGGTCGGCTGGCCTAGGTCCTCGAAAAGAGGAGCTGCGCTCCTCTTTTCTGCGAAATCGGCGCTCGACCCCCGACGCGAGCCCCTCAACCAATTCCGCGAGGATCATTAGGGACAGGCTCTAGTGCGTGTGGCTCGCGCGGGAGTGGTCGAACTCCGCGTGGTGCTGGCGTAGGAGGTCGCGGCCGTAGTCGTTGCCGTTCGGGGTGCGGACTACCGTATGGATGTGGGTGCGCGCGGGCTGGTCGTTGTCGAGCGCGATCCCGCGCTGGTGATCGAACTCGATGAGGATCACCGGGCTGTGGATGCGGTAGTAGAACACGCTGTCGTCGGCGACGCCGCCCATCCACGCGAAGTGCGTGTCGGCGAGGTGGCGGGCGACCTCGTCCATCTTGACCGCAGCGTGACCGGGGCGAACCCGGCCGACGTAGGTGTCGACGAGCCCGAGCATGAGGCGCTGCTGGGCGCTCGACAGCTCGGCATAGCGGATGCCCTGGTAGCCGAGCTCGACGTTGTCGCGAAAGGCGGCGGTGAACACCTCGGTGGGGAGCGTGTCGCCGAGGACCGTCTTCGCCCGCTGCTCGGCGGTGAGCGCGCGGACGAGCGCGAGGCCGTCGCGCTCCTCGACCTCGAACACGCGGGTGCCGGCGTGGCGGCCCTCGTCGACCGCCACCGGCTCCGAGCCCATGAACATCGGCGTCATCACGACCTGATCGCCGAGCACGAAGCAGTTCACGATCAGGTGATGGCCGTCGATCTGCCAGCCCCACGGCGCGTCGTCCGACGGCGTGCCCATGATCGAGAGCCAGTAGAGCCACTCGCCGTACTCGTCGTCGCGACCGGTGATCTCGCGGATCGCCTCGTTGAGCTTCATCACACCGCGAGCCGTCTCGAAGCCCTGGGCGCTGAGGCTGGCCTGGAGCAGCGCGAGCGCGCGGTCGCGCTGGGTGGGGGTCATCGCGTCGAGGCAGACGCCGTGCCGCATCACGAACGGGTGGATGTTGCTCCAGTGGCGCCACGCGTCGGTGTCCACGGAGAACAGGGCGTGCTCCCGCTCGTGCGGCCCGAGCGAGGCGAGATACGCATCGGCCGCGGCCCTGATCGGCGTGGTCGACACGCCGGTCTTCTCGATCTTGAACAGGCCCGGCGCGATCACGCCGTCGCTGGTGACGCCCTTGAACGGCTGGGCGATCCGCGCCTCGCCGTCGTCACGGTACTTCAACAGGAACTCCGAGCCCGAGGGAAACTCGCGGGCGGAGGTGGACGGACGCGGCCGGAGCTTGAAGTCGACGAATCGGTTTGGCATCCCGCTTCCTCCCGCGCTCATTGTATAAGGGACGCCGGAGGCCGACCATGAAACTCCGCGCGCTCGCGTTCGTCGTCATCATGATCCTCTCGGCGGTGCCGGCCCTCGCCGACGCCGCTCCGGAAGGGCGCGCGGACGCGCCTGCAGGACAGATGACCTGGGGCGTGCACACCACGCTGGTGCCGACGTACTTCGATCCGGCCGAGACCATCATCGGCACCTCGTACATGATGCTGTACGGCCTGCACGACGCGCTGGTGAAGCCGATGCCCGGCCAGAACCTGGCCCCCAGCCTGGCCGAGTCGTGGACGGTGTCGCCCGACGGCCTCGTCTACGAGTTCGTGCTGCGCCGGGGCGCGCGCTTCCACAACGGCGAGCCGGTCACCGCCGAGGACGCGAAGTTCTCGTTCGAGCGCTATCGGGGCGTGTTTGCGAAGACGTTCAAGGATCGGGTGGCCGGTCTGGAGACGCCGGATGCGCGCCACTTCCGCGTCCGACTCAGGCAGCCGTGGCCGGACTTCATCATTTATTACGGCATGTACTCGGCGAGCGCGGGCTGGGTGGTCCCCAAGAAGTACGTCGAGAAGGTCGGCGACGAGGGCTTCAAGAAGGCGCCGATCGGGGCCGGTCCGTATCGCTTCGTGTCGTTCGCGCCCGGGGTCGAGCTGGTGCTGGAGGCGTTCGACGGGTACTGGCGCAAGACGCCGTCGGTGAAGCGCCTGGTCTTCCGGGTGATCCCCGATCCCTCGACGCGTCTGGCCGCCCTCAAGCGCGGCGAGGTCGATCTCGTCTTCTCGCTGGTGGGCGAGCTCGCCGACGAGGCGAAGCGCACGCCGGGGGTGACGCTGAAGGCGGTGTACCCCTCCGTGCACTGGCTCAGTTTCCCCGAGCAGTGGGATCCGAAATCGCCGTGGCACGACCGGCGCGTGCGCCAGGCCACGGGCCTGGCCATCGACCGGCGCGCCCTCGATCAGGTGCGCACGGGCGGGCTCTCGCGGATCACCGGCAACATCATCCCCACGACCGCGGAGTTCTACTGGACGGCTCCCGCGCCCCAGACGGATCGGGCGCGCGCCCGGCAATTGCTCGGCGAGGCCGGCTTTCCCCACGGCTTCGACGCCGGCGATTACTTCTGCGACATGACCTCGAGCGATGCCGCCGAGGCCATCATCGGGGACCTCCAGGGCGTGGGGATCCGGGCCAAGCTCCGCCCGCTCGAGCGCGCCGCCTTCAACAAGAGCGTCGCGGAGAAGAAGCTCAAGGGGCTCGTCCAGCTCATCGGTCCCGGCGGTCTGGGCACCGCGGCGCGCACGCTGGAGGCGTACGTGGTCGCGGGCGGCCCCTTCGTCTACGCCAGCTATCCCGACGTCGACGGGCTGTTCCGCGAGCAATCGACCATGCTCGACCGCGGCAAGCGCGAGGCGTTGCTGCACCGCATCCAGCAGCTCATCCACGACAAGGCGCTGGTCGCGCCGATCTACGAGCTGGCGTTCGTCAGCGGCGTCGGCCCGCGCGTGGCGGAATCCGGCCTCGGTCTCATCGCCGGCTTCGCGTTCTCCGCCCCCTACGAGGACGTGAAGCTCAGGGCCCGATAGCGCCCAGTGCCTTCGGAGTCCTGAGCACGGCGATCAGCGACATGGCTTGGATCGCGAGGGTGGTCGCGATCGCGCCGGCGAAGGCGAGGGCGAGGCCCGCGCGCTCGATCAGCAGCGCCAGCACCAGGAAGAACCCCGCGAAGCCGAACAGCCCGAGCAGCAGACCGCGAAGGACCTGCGTGGCCGATGCCGCGCCTGACCGGTGGCCGAAGACCGTGAGGATGGCGGCGTAGACCGGGAACGCCCCGAGCACTCCGCTCAAGCGGGGACCGAGGGCCGGCGCCGCCTCGGTGATGGCGACCACCACGAGCGTGGCCGTGACCATTCGCAGCGGCAAGTCCCACCGAGGCGGAGGGGTCGCTCGCGATTCCGATCCCGCGGGCATCGCGCGCAGGGCGATCGCGAGCGTGGCGAACACGATGGCGGCCACCGGGATCACGGGAAGCGTCAGCAGTCGCAGGCCCACGGCCATGGCGGTGAACGCGACGCACGCGGTCACGAGGCAGAGCGGCCAGGGCGCGCGCCGCGCGGTGTAAGCGTACGCGAGACAGAACGCGGCCTCCGCGATCGCCGCCGCCAGCGCTCCCACCGCGGTCGCCGCCGCGAATCCCACCCCATGATCGAGGGCCACGAACCACGCGATCGGCCCCGAGGTCAGCGGCAATCCCACCAACCACCCGCTCACCGCCTGCCCCCACCGCCGCCCCGCCAAACTCGCCACCCCGATCAACACCGGCGTCACGATCAACTTCAGGATGAACGTTTCCATCCGCGCACACGCTCCTGAATGATGCAGCAGTCGTGGCCGTGATCATCACACGAGCCGACGACCACACTCCGCCCTGTTCGAGCGCGGGCTTCGCCCGCGCAATCCTGCTTCCGGGGGGAGGCGGTGAGGAGCGAGCCTCAAGCGAGCGACGAACGTCGGAAGGGGGCAACTGGTGACGTGTCCGCTCATTCTGTACGCGTTCTTGACACGGACTGCGTCGCTCGCCTAGCGTCGGGCCATCGGCCGTACGCCGAATCGCGGGTGACGAGAAATGGCAACGTGAAGACCGTCGTTGGAAATTCGATCAAGCGGTTGGAAGATCGGCGCCTGCTCACGGGCGGTGGGCGCTACGTCGACGACGTGGTGCGTCCGGACATCGCCTACGCGGTGATCGTGCGCAGCGACCACGCTCACGCCCGCGTCGAGCGCATCGATCTCGGTCGCGCGCTCGCGCAACCCGGCGTGCTGGGCGGCTTCACCGGCACCGACGTCGAGGGCATGCGCACGATTCCGCTCCGCAGCGGCGCGCGGGATTCGCTCGTGCCGTTCCTCCAGCTCCCGCTCGCCCGTGACCGTGTCCGCTACGTCGGCGAGCCCCTCGCGGTCCTGGTGGCGAGCGATCCCGCCGCCGCGGAGGACGCACGCGAGCTGGTGCGGGTCGACTACGAGGCGCTGCCCGCGGTCGTCGACGTCGACCAGGCGACGAGCGCCTCCGCGCCAAGGCTGTTCGAGGACGGCAACGTGGCCGCGTCGTGGACCACCGCGGTGGGCGACGTCGAACGCGCGCTCCGCGCGTCCGCGCACGTGATCAGCGAGCGATTCTCGACCGGGCGCCTGACCGGGGTCCCGCTGGAGACGCGCGGCCTGCTGGCCGAGTGGACCGACGGCGATCTCACCGTGTGGGGAACGACCAAGATTCCGTACTTCAACCGGCGGACGCTGGCGCCGATGCTCGGCGTCGACGAGGCGCGCGTCCACTTCGTCGAGACCGACGCCGGCGGCGGCTTCGGCTCGCGCGGCGAGTTCTATCCCGAGGACTTCCTGATCCCGTGGGCGGCG